>JAVCCU010000007.1 GCA_030765335.1 Candidatus Kaelpia aquatica
AATTTCTTTGACTGGCGGGAACCTATCTATGAGGTGAATTTTAAACCCACTCTCAACGAATGGAACACTACTTGCAGGTTTGAATTTTACGGCAAGGATCTTCTTGATTCGGTTGAGCTTAACCTCTCACGAGAATGGGACAGAAAATGGTATCGATTCGGACCTTACGATAAAAATCAGGGTAAAAAAATTGATGGATATTATCGTTTTCGCCTTGTTGCTACCGGAATCAGCGGAAACGACCAAAACCTTTTTAGAGTTCGAATATCCCCTGAAAGTGCCCAAAGTTACTCAGAAAAGATTAAAATTCGTCTGAACTCACATGAAGGTAAAGAGATGTTTTTCTATCCCGAAATTCCAGCTGGAACTAAGAATGTAATAGTTGAAAACTACGACCTTGACCTTGATGGCGGTACTAGCAAGCTTGCCTCAGATAAAAGAAAAAGAGGATATAGTGTAAGTGGTTCCGAGAGCGGTGAGTGGAGCCAGACAGTAGTCCCGGTATACTCCACTGGAGGCAGAATGATATATACCATTAAAAAAGGTACTCAAAGGCACGCAAATGCAGCAATAAGAATGATTACCGATAAAGGAGAGCCTATACCTATATATTTTAAAAAAGGTGCTCCTAGAGTGATAAGAGAGGTTGTGGCACCAGTAAAGCCGATAAAACCGGCCCCAAAACCTATTCTGGATAAAAAAACTCAATGCAATAAATTTACTTTTGATGCCACTAAATCCTATGATCTCGATAAGCAAAAACTTAATTTTCTCTGGGATTTTGGTGACGGCATTACCAGTACAGAGCCTATTGTAATTCATACATACGAAAAGGGCGGTGAATACACAGTAACTCTCACTGTTAACAATGATTCCGGGCTACCCTGCGATACTTCAACAACTTCCCAACAGATATCAGTTAATACTCCTCCAATAGCTAGCTTCAGCTCGCCTGAGCTTGTCTGTTTATCAGATACAGTATACTTTGACGCTAGTAGAACTTTTGATGACAATCCGGAAAATTTAACTTATGCCTGGGATTTTGGTGACGGATCCAGCAGTAATGGTAAGAAGGTAAGCCATATATATAACAAGGGCGGCAGCTACGATGTAACACTAACCGTAGACGATAATTCAGATACATCCTGTAATCTTAGCAGTATAAAGAAAGTTATGAAGGTTAATACTCCACCTATAGCTAACTCCGGTTACAACGTCAATCTCTGTCTTAAATCTCCAGATGAGAAATATACTGTAACTCTAGACGGCTCTAAATCAAAAAATCCCAACGGCACACCGCTTACCTACACCTGGAACCTAGGGGATGGAGTCATTTTGAATGGCGAAAGAGTAGAGCACACTTACAAAACCAGCGGTATTTATACGGTCACTCTTGTCGTAGATGACGGCATGGGTCTCTCTTGCAGTAAAGCCTCAGATACTATTACTGTAAATTTAAATAGACCGCCCGTAGCTGCTGCAGGCGACGACAAGATACTATGCGTCGGTCAAACTGTCAGTTTGGATGGTTCAGCCTCTAAAGCCGAATCGGGAGAAAAACTCAGCTATAAATGGGATTTTGGTGACGGCAATGAGGCAACCGGAGCAAGAGTTAGCCATGTTTATGAAAAAGGCGGCAAATATTCGGCTACTCTTACCGTAAATGATAACATGAATACAGTATGTTCTATCGATATGGATACTGCTTCTCTGCATATAAACTCCAAGCCTTCGGTAACCATTGCCGAAGTTAACGATAGCTGTGTAGGTAAAGAGATTTATTTCAATGCTTCAGGTTCTAATGATCCTGACGGTGACATCCTTAGCTACACTTGGGACTTCGGAGATGGTGTCACTGAGAAGAGGGCATCTTCTAGAATAGTCCATACTTATGAGAAAGGTGGTTCTTATGCTGTTTCAGTGACAGTTGATGATGGCAGCAAATCTGCCTGTTCTTCTGCTTCTGATTCTCGCAGAATCAATATAAATACTCCGCCAGTTGCAAAGCTTGATATGACTAGTCTTTGCTGCGTAGGCATGGAACAGAAGTTTGATGGTTCAGAATCCTTTGATGCCGATGGCGACACCCTTAGTTACACCTGGTATTTAGATGATGGTACTATAACCAAGGGAGCCAAAATATCTCATATCTATGATGAACCCGGAACATATAGAGTGATTCTTGAGATTAATGATGGTTCAGAAACCGATTGCAGCTCCAGCTCTATAGCACAGACTATCAAAGTCAGCGGCAGTCCTGTTTCAATAATTGAAATAAGGTAGTAGAGAAAAACATAAGAGCTTAGAGCGGGATTACGACTAAGAGTATCGTTTTTAGTTTTATATAGTTAATATGAAAATCATACTGCTCATTTTGTTATCACTTCTATTGCCTACCTATGTTTATGGACAAAATGCACCTGCAATAGAAGTAATAGACTCTCCTTGGGATTTTGGCCAAGTTAAAAGAGGTGAAATAAGCGAAAAATCATTCTTTATTATTAATAGTGGAGAGGAGACGTTATTAATTGAAGGTATCAGCTCCTGCTGTGGATACCTCATAGTGGATCTATCTTTATGGGCAATAGTCTCCGGGGAGAAGTCGAAGATAACAATATCCTGCAATAGCAGGCTGAAAAATCTCGGGCAAGATGAAAAATATTTTACCATCAAATCCAATGATCCTGCCAACCCAGAGCTTAAAGCTCCGATTATATCCTATATTATTGAATAAAACCAATTATTAGTAGGTCTCAAGGTATTATCTTCTTAAATCATTAAATAGGCACATCCCGGTTTTTGAAATTCCAATTGTGTAACACTTAGCATTGCACAAGCCACGCTTCTTTACGCCAATCAGAACATTTTACTCACACTATCTCTTCTGCTATAATACTTAACGATGAAGCTTGCTATTCCTGTGAATAATACTTTAAGGAAGAGAAGGAATATTGTTTTGACAGCTCTATTTTTGAGCCTGCTTTTATTTTCAAGCAGCTCTCATGCTCAAATGCTTTCGGATTGGGAGTTTAATGTCTATTATGATTTTATAGATAGATTTTTAGACATGGACGATTGGACAGAAGAGAATGAGGATAAAGTATCTAGAGAAATTGCAAGTAAATATAACTTAACCTACGAACAGGTAAATGAGATCGTGGATAGAGCCTTTAAACGAGAGATTTCTGACTGGGAATGGGATATAGGCGAGGAAATCTATGAGAGGTTTTCTTCTGTACCTGAAGAACTTCAGACCGACAATGAGCGTGAAAGAATATTCAGGGAATTCGGAAATAAATACGACATCTCTCGCAACTACCTCAATGATATCCTCTATAGGACTATATGGGATATTATGATGTGGGATTACTTTGATTAACAGAGTTAAATTCTTAAAGATTTTTACAATTGATCAAGTTTATATGTGCATACTGTGTCTTTCCTAAGGCATCGGATATCTGCGTCTAAACCTTAAAACAATAAAATGGCTATAAAGACACAACAGATGATGCTGGGTGATATTTGCATAGATGTACTTCATAAAAACATCAAGAATCTATGCCTGAGCATTTATCCTCCTACAGGCAGAGTAAGAATATCAGCTCCTAAAAGAATGAGTCTTAGAACAATCAGAATATTTGCTATTTCAAAGTTAGAATGGATAAAAAAACATCGGGCAAAATTCTTGCAGCAAGAAATAGAGCCACCCATTAAATACTTAAGCCATGAAAGCCATTATTTTAAAGGGAAACGTTATCTTCTAAATGTGATTAATCATAATGCTCCTCCAAAAGTAGAGCTACGCAAAGAAGCTTATATCGATCTCTACATAAGAAAAGGAAGTAATTTAGAGCATAGAAAAAAAGCTATAACTGAGTGGTATCGAAAGCAATTAAAAGATAGCATCCCAGACTTAATTGAGAAGTGGCAGAAAATTATGGATGTTGAGATTAAAGACTGGGGCATCAAGCAGATGAAGACCAGATGGGGCACGTGCAACATCAAGGCGCACCGCATTTGGCTTAATCTCGAATTAATTAAAAAACCGGAATATTGCCTGGAATATATAGTTGTTCATGAGATATTACATCTGTTAGAACGTAGACATGATATCCGATACAAATCCTATATGGATAAATTTATACCTCAATGGCGAATCTACGAAAAAGAACTAAACCGTCTTAAACCGTAAGCATAGAAAGGAATAAAAGCAATTCTCACTTGTCTATTTTGGTATTTTAATTGTTATAGTTTTTCTTATGCAACATTGACTATCATTGTATCGCAACGTATAATGTTGCAAGTAAGCAGAGAGCACATTTAGTTTGGACAAAGCTAACACATAAATAAGGAGAAGAACAATGGGTGATAAAGGCCAGAAAGATAAGGATAAACACAGCAAGCAAACAAACAAAGCAAAGAACGCAAAAAACGAAGCAAAAAAGAAAAAACAAGAAAAAGTACGTTAGTAGAAAAAGTATTTTTGGATTATAGGGCTTTCTGATATCTTTTGATCTCACCAAGGAGATACAAATGATTAAAACAAAAATAAAAACCATTGGCTATCTTTTATGCATTGTATCTCTACTTTTTATTGCCTCTAGAGACTCTTGGGGGGAGGATAAGCTAAAAAAGACCTTACCTTCTGTAATAACTCTTAAGATAGAGACCAAAGACAGCCGAACATTCAATGCAATGGCTTTTATGGCTATCGAAAATGGAGTAGCAGTAACATCCTGGCAAGTAGTAAGTAACGCTAAAAGAGTTGTAGCCAGGTTTCCTAATGGAGAAGAATTTGAATCGCAAGGTCTTATAGATAAAGATCTCAAACGTAATCTGGCTTTGATTAAGGTAAAAATCTTCGGACGCCCCTTATTAAGCTGTGATCCGGCTGAACCAGCAGCTGGAAGCAAAGCATATTTCTGGGACATGAAAGATCCAAACCTTAATATCAGTGAAACCACTATAGATAGGGTAGAGGTAGCTAAAGGCATAAAGATCTACTATCTATCTTCTCTATTATCACGTGAAAATACCGGCGGACCTCTACTTAATGCTAAAGGCAAAGTTATAGGTGTATTAGGATTAATTGCGGGCCAGGATGATCAGAAGCTCAGCATAGGGCTTCCTTCGGCCTATGTACTCGGCCTTGATCCTGCTCTTCCTGTACAAGTCTGGCAAACACTTAAATCAGAGGCATCTTCAAGTGCTCAACAAAACGATGTAATAGATAAACAACTCGCAGAGGCTCTAATTCAGATTCATGATCATTATACTATAATTACTTGGCTAGGAAACTATACGCACGGCCAGGGATACCAGCGAGGTATTCCACAGCTAATATACAAAAATATGGAAGAGTTAAAGATGGAGCTCTCTAACACCTCTACGCTGCGCTCTGCAGATCCTTTAAGAGCACGGCTATTGCAGAATACAACACGTGCTTTAAGAGCCTACCTGCAAGCTACTGAGTTCTTTATTAAAGCTGTTGTTGTAGCACGAGGTTCATCTCAAGGATGGGGAGCTCAGTCAAAAGATCTATTTTCAAGAGCTGATGCACTGATGAGCAACTTTCCTGATGGATATGGAAATTTTGTAGCTGATGTAAAGCAGTTACTAGAATCATCGGATCAATTTAAAAGCTCATCACTTATAGAGTTGCAATATTGGCTTGGGGTAATAGAACTTCCAGCAGGATTTAGCTTCGGAATTCAAAACTTCGCACGAAATCCATTTCATCTTTTTCTCGTAAGATCATCAAGTCTGGCTGAGAATATTGGATTTCAATCTGGCGATACAATCATCTCATTAGGAGACCGAGAGTTCAAATTGACTGAAAGTATCGAGGACTTTAAGGTTCTGCTTAAATCTTATGTTGGTCAAAATGTAGAAGCAACGATTAAACGCTACGACAAGATCCAGACGATAACACTTAAGGTGCCTAAAACTTTATAGCACTAAAAAAGGGGCTACAAAATGGAATCTAAAAAAGGATTTACAGCTGACGAGGCAAGAAATATTGGGGAAATATTAGGAATAAAGTGGGATAAGTTTGATGTTGAGCAATTCCGCATGGGAATGGATATAGAGCTAGAACATGGCTTAATCGATCCAGCAACAAATGTTACTAATGACGATTCCTTGATAACTGGTAAAATTGCTCTTGCTCACCTTAACGAGTTTCAGGATTATTACACAAGATTAAAAAAAATGGAAGAAGAAGCAGAGAGGGGGAAGTTTTCCTGTGAATCCTGCGGAGAAGAGATAACCGAGGAAGAGTATAAAAAACATAATAGGATGTGTAAAAAGTGTTTTTTATAAAGTGAAATAAGCAAAATTTTATTATATACTAATAAAATTAAAGTTAAGCTGATCAAGAATACGGTCTGACTCAACAAAAAGCAAATCGCCTAATTAATCGTACTAATAATACCTATGGAATTAAACGACCAACAAAGAAAAGCAGCTGCATATAATGGTAGAGCAAAAAATATTCTTGTTACCGCAGGAGCTGGGTGCGGTAAAACTAGAACGATCATTGCAAGAGCTATACACTTACTGCAATCAGGTGCTGATGCTTCAAGAATATTGATGATGGTATTCACTAATCGTGCTGCAAAAGAGATAAAAGCACGATTAAATAGTGAGATTGGTTCGGCATCCAATCAGATACATGCTGGCACTTTTCATTCGTTCTGCCTAAGAACAATAAGCACAGCTCCAAATAGCTTTGGCGTTTCAGGTCTTAATATAATTGATTCTGACGACCAAAACTCCTTAATGACAATTGTTCGGGGCGGATACATAAGCAAGTATGAAAAAGAGCTGAATAAGGAATTCCCAAAATCATCCGCATTAGTCAGGTATTACTCATATAGCAGAAATACCTGCCAGGATCCAAGACAATATTTATCTAACAACACTGACTTAGGCGGACAATTCATAGAAATATGCTGCAAAATATTTAATGAATACCAAAAAACAAAAGAACTAAGGGGATATCTTGATTACGATGATTTGCTCAACCACTTCACAATATCATTAAGAAATAAACCGCAGTTAAGGAGTGCTATTGCGAAGCTATTTGATGAAGTGCTGGTTGATGAGGTGCAGGATACAAACCCCCTGCAGTTTGAAATATTGAAATGTTTTTCAGAAGAAGGTGTTCGGCTATTCTGCGTTGGTGATCCCGCTCAATCCATTTACAAATTTAGAGGTGCAGAGTTTCAACATGTATACAAATTCAATGAAATATTCAGTAACAGCACAACAATACCGCTCTCTTTAAATTACCGTAGTTACCAAGAAATACTCAATTTATCAAATTGGTTACTCAATCGATCACCACTAGATTATAGAAATAAATTAAAGGCTCATCGAGGAGCCTCTGATTCCTTGCCATTGTTATCAGACTTTGATAGCGCCCAAGAAGAGGCAAGCTGGATTGCTGATAAAATCCTTGAACGAAATAATTCCGACATTAATTTTAGAGACGTGATGGTCTTAGTTCGTTCTGGGTTAGATGCTAAACCAATTGAAGCAGAGTTTATTCAAAGAAATATACCATATTGTTTTATAGGCGGCACAAGCCTGACAAAATCAGCTCATGTTCGTGATGTATTATCACTCTTAAGAATTGTAAGAAACGACCAGGATGATTTAGCCTGGATGCGCTTTCTTAAACTATGGCCAAAGATTGGAGAAAGAACATCCGAGAAACTAATAAGTAATTTTTACGAACAAGCTGACATAAGTGCAATAAAAGTTTTATCTGAGAATATAGGAGAAAAACATAGTGCTATTTATGCATATAAACAGGTTGAATCTAAGCAAGAGACACCTAAGAAATGTGTTTATAAGGCGGTTCAACATCTTACTCCAATTTTAAAAGAGAGATATGACAAGTGGAATTTTCGTAGCCAAGATTTAGATCTACTAATTACTGTATCTGAAAAATATGAAACAATCAGTGATTTTATTGACGCTTTCACACTTGAGCCAATGACGAGCACAGAGGTGCAGAAGTTAGAAAATAGTGATGCTGTTTCATTGATTACAGTTCATAGCGCAAAAGGAACGGAAGCTCCGATCTGTTTTGTAGTAAACGCTAAGCAAGGCACATACCCTCATATCCGTAGCTATGGAGATATTAATTCAGAAGAGGAAGAGAGAAGAATACTATATGTAGCGCTTACAAGAGCACAGAATGAACTCTTTATCACTCGATCAGCAGGTCATAGTAATTTTTACATGCAGAACAAGCCAGCAGAAGGGGAAGAGTACTTTTTATCAGAGATACCTGAAAACCTGGTAATAAGTGAAATTCATGGCTGGAAGTCAGGTTATTCAAGCGGATTTATATCGCTTAAAGATGTGTATTAAAAAATTAGATATCTCTTAAATACGCTCTGAACATCTAAATGGCTGTAAATACTACCTCTTAGGAGCAATATTAACCCTAGACGTTGCAATTAGATCCTTCGATTTGTAATCCCCCTAATTATATGGCATACTTTATAAAGAGGGAGATTGGTGCAAAACATGGTAAATCTAAAGACTAAAGGGATTGTTTTATTTATAGTGGGGGCTATTTTGCTTTCTCCTCCTGCCTGTGCAAGGAGAGTGCATAATGTTGCTAATTTAGAGTTTCTAAACGAAATTGACTGGCAGAAGATTCAAACAGCCATAGACGAAGCTAAGGATAGGTTGTATGCAGAGTTTTCTGGAAGCAAGAGGTGGGTTTTTACCGAAGCCCTGCATGAATCGATGAGACCGGAAACAGAGGAGAAATCGTTCTTTGTCCTTGAGCAGATGCCTACGAATAAAGACTTAGAATATATTCGAGATTTAGAACTTGACCATGAAATCTCTATACTCTTTATCCCTTACATAGATACCTGGTTTCTCGTCCGTGGTAACGGCACACATGCTGAACTACCTGATAATTTGGATAAAATATACAGAGCAGGTCTCGTTGGAAGCTTTGGACACCTTCATTACTCTGATTTTTGGCCATTACCATCTCCAGTTGATGTAGATATGGCCATAACATACGGTGGATTTGAATGGGTTATTGCGGGGTCTGGGATCTGTATCTACGAAGCTGACGATATAACTAATCCTTTAACAGGAAACTCCTGGTTACTCAATCCTTATAAAATTAAAGATTTCTTACCCAAAATATCTACCTTAGAAACAGAAGATGAAGCTTTATCGGTTGTCAGCGAATTTTATAAAACTATAAATTTAGATTTTACAATACTGCTCTGGATTGAATTAGAAAATGATTCAATCGCAGGTATAGATGTCCTCCCGGATTTGGTAGAAAGCCTGCATAGTCCTGATGATATAACAAGAGCACGGGCTTTGGTAAACGTAGCCTCCTTACTAGATGAAGAGGCTTTGGTAATTTTAAAATCATTCTCCAATGATCCTTCAGTTTATATACGTACACTAGCCATAGAGTTAATTTCTAATATGGATTTAATAGATGCAAAAGAAGCAATTGATACTGCAGAAGCCTACTTAGATGATGCAGACTTCTCCATTAAGTCTGATGCCCTAGATATTGTTATTCAGTTATCCCAAAGCGAAGGATTGCTGGAAGAACTAAAGCCTGCAATTATAGACTGCTTGAAAAAGACTTTAAATACCGAACATTTCTTAAGTACTTTTAGAGAACTAAGCTCATTAAGAGGAGTTACAGACAATCCTGAACTTTTAGCTTCAGCTGTGTCGGAAATAGGCACAGAAGACACTATAAAAGATCTACATCTCATCGTAGATACAGCAGAGAGAGACTCAGAATCCCAGCTTGCATTATATTGTTTGGATTTTATAGACAATAGATTGCCTTTTGAAGAATCTTCTCATCAGGCAACAGCAAGAATGATTAATCCTCTAGAAGGAGCACGATTAACCTTCGATGATTGTCAAAAAATAAGCAACTTAGGTTCTGAGACAATTAAGGATGCTAATGACGGAAAATACTTAGATCTACAGATAGATTTAATCCTTAGAGATGGTGAACCCATATTTATTCAAACATCATTGCAAAACTCCTACGGTATTTTATACGAACAGAATGGCGAACTAATTGGATGCGGTTTTATTGAGCAAGAAAGAGACGGTTGGAACATAAAATCATTCTTTGTTGCACCTCAGATGCAAGGTAATGGCATAGGAACAAAAATAATAGAGGAACTTGAGAGAATAGCAATATCAAATGGAGCAACGAAGATTTATCTGGAAGCATACGATTTCCCTAACACAATCTCTTTTTATGAAAAAGCAGGATATACAATTACTGGTAGAACAAAACCTTTTCGTCGTTTTGATTTGGCAAGGGCTATTGATTTTATCTCTATGGAAAAAACTATAAACGATGAAAGAAGTGATTAAAATTAAAAATATTCTTTTAATTTTAACAACCATTATCCTTATCTCTAATACTTCTTATGCTAGAAGAGTAAAAGAAACAAGTATTACTCTCTCCACAGGCTTAGAAGTCCAAAAAATAGCTCCTAAAGAGGACTTTAAAAATCCATTCCAAGTTTTAATTGATGAAATGATTCTTCAGATTAAATGGCGAGGAAAAACAGAAAAAATAGTAGAAGACATAATAGCTGCAGCAGAACAATTTCTTAGGAATACATTCGAGATATCATCCCAGACTATTAAAGGTAATATTGTCCCATTCAGTCAATTAAGAAGACAACCGGCATTCAGTAAAACATATTCTTTTATGACAACTTTTCATAATCCAGACCAAGGGTATATCCAAATTTTTATAAACTCAGAGCTGCTACAAAAACATTCTGATGCAGAATTTGTCAGAGGCATTATACATGAAGTACTTACCTTTTCATTACAACCGGATGAGTTTTTCAGCTTGTCTAGAAAAGATCCAGAAGGTCTTTTCTATGCTACAGAAACAGGGGGATATAAATTGCTGATTGAAGGATTTGCAAATTTCTTTACCGAAGTTCCATTTACACTAGAAATGGCAAAAAGCTATGCCGATGCTTTAAAAGACGAATGCTTTGCTTCGTTATTCCCTGGTTTAGACGAAGATAGAATTGAATTAATTAAAGAACAAAGTTGGTATAGGAATGCCCACCCTTTAGGACTGATGATGTTTGATGTATTCTCAAGGATTAACCCTGAGGCAATGTGGGAATATGCGCTAACTTTTTATAGCCGCGTATTAGGTGGAGATATAAACTTGGTCAGCATTGCCAGCATTAATGTAAAAGAGATTCTTTATCAGGATTATGTTTCATTATGTCAGTTGGCAGGAGAAGAGCCATATCCAAGATATATATTTTTTAAAGATGAAAAATAAAAAAATACTTTTAATTTTAATATTTGTTACTTTGATATTATCCAATCCTGTATATGCAAGGAGAATTAATACTGTACTCACTTATAACGAGGAAGCAAGTTTTGATATTTCAAAAATTAATCAATCTCTTAACGAACTTGGCTATTCTCA
Source organism: Candidatus Kaelpia aquatica (assembly GCA_030765335.1). Taxonomy (NCBI): domain Bacteria; kingdom Pseudomonadati; phylum Candidatus Omnitrophota; genus Candidatus Kaelpia; species Candidatus Kaelpia aquatica. The sequence goes on from JAVCCU010000007.1 coordinate 11,495, forward strand.
ATCTGAATTATTGACTCTTCAATTAATAGATTTATTTCCTAGCCTTCAGTACAATTTGTCAAAATTGAGTCAGGTTGAGAATCCACGAGAAAAAGCATCTCATCTAGCAATGTTTATAAAAGTTCTTATAGGTTTGGCAGTAGATGAAAACCAGTTTGAGCTATCCGACGTATTAAATAAAAGAAAAGCTAATTGTTATGGATTTGCACAACTTGTTTATGTTCTAGGAAAATCCGTGGGATTAGATGTAGAACTACTTCTTGTCCCAAATTTTGGGCCAGGCCATATGGTAAACCTGATACATACAGATAGGGGAGATATAATTTTAGATTTAACCAATAAAAATCCTGAGATAGGGTTTTACCTTAGCCCCCTAATTGACTGGGATAAAAATTATGAAAGTTTAAACGAAGAAGGATATCTCTGGTGTCTAAGAGAAGATAGTAAAATTGACGATACTTACAATGCAGTTCAGATTATAAATAAAGACGGCTTAAAAGCAGAACTATTGGCTAGTCGTAGTTATGAAAAAGGTAAAGTAGGATTGATTGAGGAAGAACTACGTCTTTGCGAGGAAGCAGAAGATCTCAACCCTAATTCTTGTGTTGTTTTAAATAATCTTGCTGCTATATATGCTAAGTTGGGACGATTAGAAGAGTCCCGTGCATATTTTCTAAAAGCAGTTACTATCAATCCTTATTACGCAAGAGCATTTTTTAATCTTGGCCATATTGAAGATGATTTAGGCTATCATGAAGAGGCAATCGATGCTTATTCAAAAGCAATAAATATAAGACCGGATTATGTCGAAGCCTGGCATAACCGTGGTCTTGTCAAATTGCAGTCAGGGATAGAGATTGCAGAAGAAGACGGAGAAAAAGCATATGAGTTACTTGAGCAAGGACTGAAAGATTTTGATCAAGCAATAAGGTTAGATCCTACATATGCCGCAGCATATGATAATCGCGCTACTACACTTTCTTTGTTAGGGCGACATAAAGAAGCCATTATTGATTTTGATATATCAATCAACCTAGATCCGACTGCCAATGCGTATCTTAAACGAGGTTTTTTTAAATATACGAATTGAAAGAGATAGATGAAGGTCTAGGGGACATCAGAAGAGCGCTGGAGTTGAATCCAAATTTTGTTTTACCCGATAATATAAGAGAGATGTTATGAAAACATACAAAACATGAAATATTTTAAATATAATATTTTAATTCTCGCTGGGGCTATTTTTGTTTTTTCCTGCTCTGCCGACGCAAGAAGGGTAAAAAGCAGCTTAGATACTCCAGGGATACATGTGCTGCTACCTCTTATTGTAAAAGCAATTGTAAGTCAAGATAAAGAAGCGCTTAGCACTCTTGTTAGCGAAAACCCTATTCTTGCCAGTAAAAACTGCTGGAGTGGCTTATTAAACAACCTAGATAAAGATAGTTGGAAAGCAGAAGCATATCGTGCACTTGCGATTACATCCAAACGTATTGGAGAGCATAGAAATGCTGTTAATTATTATGATCAATCTGTAAGGGAATTCAAAGACTTGGGTGAGCACTTTAAACAAGCAGGTAATTATTTAGTAGCAGTTAGAATGTATGATCGAGCTATAGATATTACTTTTAATAATACAACAAAACATAGCAATGACTTCCAATGGCTTTTTGACACATACCTCACTTGTGCTGAATATCTTGAGCTTGGTAAAGATTTTCAGAGAGCATTAGGAAGATATACTTCTGCAGCATACCTTGCAGCTCAAAAACTAAATGATTTCGAGTCATCCGTATCATGTAATGTCAAAGCAGCAGAATGTGCTTTAAAAATAGCAGAAAATTTATTAGCTAAAGATAAGATGCAAGATGCACTGTTAATGCTTCAAAGTGCTGTCAAAAAATATGACCATGCTGCAAAAACATCAAAAGTAAAACTAAAAAACAACGCTAATTTTGCATTGTACAACAGCCTTGCAGCTGAATCCTATTCTAAGATAGCTGAACTATACAAACAAATAGGAGAAGTAGCGCTTGAGAAAAAAGCCTGGATAGAGACAGCCAAACGCTACCTAATTACAATGAACGCATATATCGCATCAAAGAATAGATCTTTAGCAGAAGGTTTTAGAATGAAAGCAGCTTCTGTATTAGAAAACATAGGTATGTTTGAAGAAGCACAGGAACTATTTAAATAGATGAAGATGGTAAAGTAATACGTTATTAAAATGAACGTTAAAAATATTTTAAGAGGGGTGCCGATACGATTATGGATTTTATAGAGCTGTTAAAAGCTAAAGGGATATCATTTTAGACATGATAGATATCCTAGCCAAAAGAACTATCTTAATTATGTTGGGGTGTCTTTTGTTTCTGCCTCAGGCTCAGGCCAGGAGAACACCCCAAATCCCAACTACAATTAGTGAACTCCGGCAAAAATTACTGGAAATTGAAGAGACAACAAAGATACACTTTTCACGAAGCTATTTACTCTCTGATGAAAAATTAACAGCACTACTGCAAAGTCTTAAAAGTGCAGGTAGAGGAGTTGACTTAATAGGTGAATTCTACAATATACTTCTTGAAGTTGAAAAAACAGCCCGAGAGAGGCTGGGAGAAGATATTAACTTCTCAGGGGTTCTCATGTATTTCGAAGAACCTGCAAGCGGAGAAGGCTGGGAACAGCTTGATATAACAAAAGATGATGTCAGAAAAGATAATTATAAAACGATAGATTACAACATTAGAATAAAAGATCTGTCAGGAGATGGTAAAAACCCAATGCTTGAAGTTAATCTTGCTGAGATCATCTGGATCTTAGAGAACAGACCAGATACTTTCAGGCAACAGATAGAGGGCGTACTTGCTCATGAAATAGGACATATCCCTTTATCATTTCTACCTCTGGGGGCTAATGCTCTCCTGAATTGGTTTCCTGCAGGCATAAGAAACCCTTATATATTTGGAGTACAGTTTGTGTTCAATGAATATTGGGATGAATTGGGAGATCCAGCTTTTATAACAAACTCCTATTTAAGCGCTCCTGCTGTTTTAATTGAACTTATTGCAGACAGAGTAGCTCAATATATAGCACCTGAATCCCATAAAGAATATGTAAAAACAAGGATAGAGGCCGCCTTTAGGTATATTGAATCTCAAGAAGACGTTTCTCCTTTAGGAATTATCTATCAGATAATAATAGCCGATGAGTTGGGATTAGAAGATTTAAGAGATAGGTTAATAAAACAATACAGATTATTTGAACCCATGGTTGGAGGACACAGAATACTCCTTGAAAAAGCTTTGCCTGATCTACAAATATTTTATAGAGACTTACGCATTCATAAGCCTTTTTAGAATAACTATCTATTCTTGACAACCCTAAACATTTAGCAGTAAACTGCTTTTATTGTTATGAAAAAGAAAAGATCCGTTGGAACAATAATATTTCCTATCTTCTTATTGCTTTTCGGTGTTGTAACTACAATCTTTATGGTGCTATTTACAGTAGCATTTCTTATTCCAGAGAGTCAGTTTTCAATTAAAATATTAGCAAATATAAATATTGATAAGATGCATCAAGAATTTTGGACGGTTTCGTTGCACGAAATACCTATCTGTTTAGCATACATGTTCTTTGGAATATGTGCTTTTGTTGCTGGTATTGGTATTTTGAAACTTCAAGATTGGGGGCCAAAGTTATTTATGTTGCTTGCAACGGCTGATATACTGACTAATGTAACCAATAGCATCGTCTTGAAGAAACCATTATTACCAGAGGTTCCATGGATTATTTTTAATTGTATCGTCTTGTTTTATTTTACTCGCCCCAAAATAAAAGAGCAGTTTAATCTGTAAAAAACTAACATATTAATAAAAGGAGAATTACCAATGGGCGATAAAGGCCAGAAAGATAAGAACAAACACAACAAGCAAACAAACAAAGCAAAAAACTCAAAAAACGAAGCAAAAAAGAAAAAACAAGAAAAAGCACGTTAATAAAAAAGGAGGGTGCCTTGAAGAAGATAACAGTTGTCTTGCTGCTTACAATTATTTTCAGTTGGGTAACTTTTTCCCATGCAGATGAATATGACGACGTTTATACAGACGGGTACATGAACGGAAAAACCTTTGACTATGAAACCGATGACTGGGAAGGTGATGAATGGGCATATGAAAACGATATTTATATGTACGGTGTAATAGACGCTCTTTTCTGGACAAATTATGATTATATGAAGAGAACATATCGCGACGATGATGAAAACCAGGAAATGTTGGATATGATAAGACGGTACTACAGAAACAACCCTTCGCAAAAAGACAAGCCTATTGTAAAATTAATACTAAACGGCTGTAGGTAGAAAAGCATTGCACCGCAAGCAATTAGACTAGTTTCTCTCCGCTTTAACCCGAAATTCTGGTTATGCCTTGGTTTGTGCCTGTGCTAGGACATAGAAGCAGTTCCAAGAACGGCAAAGGGGTGTATCCAACCTCTTTTACCTCAGGGTGGGACTACTTACCTATTTAAGACATTTTTATCTAATGAGTGTGTAAATAACGGTAAATACTGTCTATTAGAACGTAATTTTGTAAATTATAGCCTTCAATTTGTAATCTTCTTAACTATATGGCATACTTTATAAAGAGGGGAGTTGGTACAAAATATGGGAAATCTAAAGACCAAGGGGATTATTTTATTCATAGTGGGGGCTATTTTATTCTCTTGTCCTGCTGATGCTAGAAGAGTAAAAACCAACGTTATAAATGAGAATCTTATTTTACGTAAAATATATAATGGATTTAGCAATCAAGAGATTACTGAGGTCAGAATACCAAAAGAGTTTGATGTTTTTCCTAGGATCGCAGTTGATGATAATGTCTATGAACATTTTGGTAAAAATGGACTTGAGATACTTTTTAATAACATAGCTGAGGCTGTAAAAAA
>JAVCCU010000008.1 GCA_030765335.1 Candidatus Kaelpia aquatica
TTCTTCAGTTAATCGAAGATATGTATCCAGGAAGCATAAATTCATCCTTTGGCCTAATCGATGGGATAGATACAACAAACGATCTTGGAATATACCTTAACTCATCACTATTGCAAGGAATAACACTTGCAGCTATTACAAACAGCCTCAACAATGGAATTAGAGGTTTATTTGCAGGCAGCGCAGAGTACGCTAAGATTGCCAATTTGATAGAGAATGAGGCATTCTTTACAGAGACTGATATCGATGATGAGCTTTCTTCGGTTCACAATGCAATAGCTGATGCTTTAGCAAACGATGAGTGGCAGGTGGGAGAAGCGCTCTTTAGCTATTTTAAAGATATAGTTACAACTTATGGAAAAGAGGCCGACTTCCCTGGCCTAGTTCAAATGGAAGCTGATGTTAATCAAGCAATAGATGATGGTTTAGCTATGCTTTACAATGAAGCACAGACCTTACTCAACGCTGATAACTACCAAGAGGCTATTGTAGCATTCCAGACTATTCTTTATTATGATACCCAGTATCAAAATGCAAGAGCTCTGCTTGATTTAGCAAGAGGAGAGAGAGATGATGCTGTTGTAATACCAAGCCTAGATACTTTGATAACAGCATTTGAAGAAGGAAACCGTCCTAATGATTATATCTCTAAGATAGGACCTGTTAACGGTCCAAACGGAGATATAGATGTACAGATAGTATTTGATGAAGATATAACCCACGGTAAAGCTATAAGATTAGATTATCAATTACAAGCCGGTGGTTTTAATGGAATATACATGAATATTGATGATTTAGAGCTTTCAAATACAGGTACACTCGTATTTGATATAAAAGGAGACTCCTTGGTTGGCATACCTGATAAAATTAAGATAGAGCTGCATCCTGAAGGTTCAAGTTGGCCCTATCCATCTATTGAGATAGACAATATAACTGGAGATTGGCAAACAATAGAGATAGACCTAAGCAGTCTAGTGCCTTCTTTAGGAGCTAACTTTATACTCCAGCAGATTGCAATAATATTAGAAGGCGATAATGTCGGCAATAATCAGGGTGCAATTTTACTAGATAATATAGGTTTTAGGGATTAAATCTTTGAAATAATAGCTTCTGCCATCTCTTCTGTTCCGACAGCTGTTGGGTCTTCACGAGTAGGCTTTAAGTCATAAGTCACTGCTGTACCTTCTTTTAAGACTTCTGCAACTGCGTTTTCAAGCTTACTTGCTTCGTCTTTAAATCCAAGATATTTTAACATCAACATACCTGATAATATTGTAGCAGTAGGATTGACCCTATTCTTTCCTTTATATTTTGGAGCTGAACCATGAGTAGGCTCAAATACAGCATAATTTTCTCCTATATTTGCACCAGGTGCAACACCAAGGCCTCCGACAAGTCCTGCACAGAGATCAGATATAATATCTCCATATAGATTAGGAAGTACTAAGACATCATGCTCATGAGGCCTCATAACAAGCTGCATACAGGTATTATCAACTATTAATTCCCAGAACTCTATATCAGGATAGTTTTTGGCAACTTCACGCGATATTTCTAAAAATAGTCCGTCTGAAAACTTTAAAATATTTGCTTTATGCACTGCTGTGACCCTCTTTCTACTGTTCTCTCTTGCATAGCGGAATGCATAATCAACAATCCTTCTTGCACCCTCTTCAGTTATGAGCTTAAAACTTACACCCCACTTCTTAGGCAGATCATATTTGTAGTACTCTTTAAGTATTTTTGATATCTCTTCTTCTCCTCCAAACTCAGGATTAAACTCTAAGCCTGAATAAAGATCTTCAGTGTTTTCTCTTACAATAACTATATCAACATTATCAAAGCGAGACTTTACCCCAGGATATGATTTACAAGGCCTAACGCAGGCATAAAGATCAAGACTCTTTCTTATCTGAACATTGACAGAACGAAAACCTGTACCAATCGGCGTAACTATAGGACCCTTGATAGCAACCTTATTCTCTCTTATTGAATCTAGGACATGTTTAGGAAGAGGCGTTCCATATTTATCCATAACATCAGTTCCAGCATCTACAACATCCCACTCAATATCTACCCCAGTTGCCTCAACGCATCTTCTCATAGCCTCGCTAACACTTGGACCTATACCATCACCTGGAATAAGAGTAATCTTTACCACTTAAATATCTCCCTTCTTCTTTATGTATTCTATGACTCCACCCTCTGCTATTATCTTTTGCATAAAATCAGGAACTTTCTTACAATCTATCTCTTTATCTTTATTGAAAATCTTTATCTTTGAATTATTCATATCAAGCTCAATCTCATCACCATCATCAATTTGATCTGTATCCGCTTCTAAAACCAGCAGCCCAAGATTAACAGCATTTCTATAGAATATCCTGGCATAATACTTTGCAATAATAGCCTGGACTCCTGCTGCCTTAAGTGCTTGAGGAGCTTGCTCTCTAGATGAGCCGCAACCGAAATTCTCACCAGCTACAACAAAATCATTCTCTTTTATTTTAGAAGCAAGAGAAGGGTCTAGGTCTTCAAAGACTTTCTTAGCAAGCTCTTTTGGGTCTGTAATAGAGAATTTATAGCGACCGGATATAATATAATCGGTATTGATATCATCGCCTAATTTATGAACTCTACCTTTCATAGTCATCTTTTGTATCATATTTTTCAATTATTGACAACAGAGAACTTAATTTAAACTAGTGCTTATACCTTTTCCATTGAAAAAACAACAATAAAGAGGTGAATTCATCACTTCAAACTCTACCTTAAATATTGTAGCTGGATTATTTTTATAACCCTATAATGCACTGGCCTTTAGGAGTGCCTTGGTATAATCTTTTTGAGGATTATCAAGAATATCGGCACTCTTTCCTTCTTCTATAATAGAACCCTCATATAAGACTATTATTCTATCTGATATAAAAGAAGCGACGCTTATATCATGGGTTATAAATATCATGCTTAAGTTCTCTTCTCTTTTAATCTGAAGAAGTAGATTTAAAATTTGAGCCTGAATAGATAGATCTAGATTAGAGGTTGGTTCATCACAGATCAAAAGCTCAGGCTTAAGTATTACAGCCCTTGCAATGGCTATTCTCTGACGTTCTCCTCCTGATAGCTCATGAGGGTACTTAAAAAGATAGTCCGGGCGCAGCCCGACAACATCAAGAGTCTTTAAAACCTCATCTCTAATCTTCTTCCTAGGTACAATATTATGCACCAAGAGAGGCTCCCTCAATGTATCAAATACAGTATATCTTGGATTAAGGGTATTATAGGGATCTTGAAAGACTATTTGAATCTCTCTTCTTACTCTTAAATCTTTCTTATAAAGAACGCTCAGATCATTATCTTTAAAAAGAATCTCACCCTGATCCCGCTCATATAGACCAGCCAAAACAAAAGCAAGAGTTGACTTTCCAGACCCTGATTCGCCAATTACCCCAACTGTCTCTTTAGAGTAGAGCTTAAAGCTAACATCAGATAATGCAACTACTTCGCCTCTTTTTTTAAGGAAAGCGCCTCCGGTCTTAAATCTCTTGTTTAAATTGCTGACCTCTAATATCTTCTTCATATCTTCTCTTTAAAACATCTTAAGAAATGACCTTTCTTTACTTCAATTAAAGGCGGCCTCTTTTTTTGACAAATATCCATAGCAAAAGTACAGCGGGGATAAAAAAGGCAGCCCTTGGGAAGATCGCCAAAGTCAGGGCTCTTGCCTCTAATCTGTTTAAGCTCATCTACCCCTCTTTTGGGTATGCAATCAAGCAAGGCACGCGTATAAGGATGGAGAGGTTTCTCCTTTATCACACTGCTTTTAGCATATTCCACAACAGAACCAGCGTAGAATATATAGACTCTATCTGCGATATAGAAAGTCTGCTCTAAGTCATGAGAGATAAAAAAGATGCTTAAGCCCCTTTGATCTCTTATTTTTTTAAGTAGGTCAAGAATGCCTTTTTTAATATGGGCATCAAGTGCTGTAGTAGGTTCATCCGCAACTAATATCTTAGAGTTAGAACCGAGGGCAAATGCAATCGCTACGCGCTGAGCCATACCTCCAGATAGTTGATGAGGGTAGGATGAGAGCACCCGCTCTCTATCTTTCAACCCTACATCTAGAAGCAGTTTATCTATCATCTTATCATCTACTTCTTTTCTAGAGCCTACCTTTAATATCTCTTTTAACTGATATCTTATTGTAAACATAGGATCAAGACTTGGTATCGGATCCTGAAAGATATAAGATATAAGCCTGCCTCTAAAATAAGGGATCTGTTTTCTGTCTACATTATTAGATTTTATCTTATAACTCTTATAGCTTATTCTAGAGTTGCCCTCAGGCAGCAGGTCAGCTAAAGCCAAGGTGGATACAGTCTTCCCAGACCCAGACTCACCTGCAATTCCAACGATCTCAGATTCTAATATATCTAAATCTAAACCCTGAACTACACTTATAAAAGAGTTTCTTTTTTTAAAATCAATATTTAAACCTTTTATCTCTAAAGATTTCATCAGATTATTTTCCTCTTAGGATCATAGATATCCCTTAACGCATCTCCGAGCATATTGAATGCAACAACTGCAAGAAATATAAATAGACCTGGTATCAATATCCAAGGATGAAGTTTGATCTGTACAATCGCCATAGCATCTTTTAAAAGATTGCCCCAAGAAGGAACTGGGTCTTGAATGCCTAAACCCAGAAGACTTAAAGCAGATTCACCTAAAATATAAGATGGAATAGAAAGGGTAAGTGCTATGATTGTATAGGATGAGGTATTAGGGAGAATATGTTTTGTAATAATCTTAAAGCTAGAGAGCCCTACAGAGCGTGCTGCTAAGATATACTCCTTCTCGCGTAATCCCAACACAATACCTCTTATTACACGCGCAAGAGATGCCCAGCCGATAAAAGACAGTATTGTTATTATAAGAAAATATATCTTAACCGTACCTATCTCGGGAGGAAAAGATGAACGCAGAGCAAGGAGAAGATAGAAGCCCGGAACAAGCATCACCATCTCACATAGCCTCATCAAAATATTGTCGATCTTACCCCCGAAGTATCCAGCCGTTCCTCCGACAATTAAGCCAATAAAGAATGTGATTACAACAGCGATTAATCCTATTGAGAGCGATACTCTTCCACCATATATTATGCGGGAGAGGAGATCTCTTCCTCTTGAGTCTGCGCCAAAGAGATATAACTTAGCCTCAGCAGCTACTCCAAATAGATGGATATCAGCAGGGAATAACCCAAGCAGTTTATAGTTATCACCTCTAATAAAGAGCTCTATGGGGTATGCTCGACTCTTATCTTCCTCATAGACTCTCCTTCTGTTCTGATCCAGACTCATCTTATACTTATAGATAAAAGGCCTGAAGTGGAAATCTCCTTTTGAATCAAAGAAATTAATCTTAGACGGTGGAGCATAAGATAATATTCTCTTCTCGCTCCTATAATGGTAGGGTGAGATGAACCCTGCGAATATAGCACCAAGATAGAGGAAGAATAAAATTATAACAGCAATTAATCCACGTCTATGTCGAAATAACTCTTTCATTTGACCCTTATCCTGGGATCTGCAAATCCAAGTAAGATATCTGCAATAAGATTACCGCCTATAAGCATAACCGAGGAGACAAGCATTGAGCCCATAACAAGATAGATGTCTTGGCTTCTTACAGCAGAGAGCATTAAAGAGCCAAGTCCGGGCCAGTTGCAGATAATCTCTGTTAATGCCGCACCGGATAATAATCCTGATATCTGATAACCAAATATAGTAATTAAAGGGTTAATTGCACTCCTCAATGCATGCACATAGGTCACTCTCTTCTCGCTGATGCCTCGAGCCCGCAGAGCAAGAATATAGTTAGATCTCAATACTTCAAGAAGGTTCCCTCGCATTATTCTTACTAAAGACGCAATAGCTCCTAACGATATAACCAGAGTGGGTATAATAAGGTGTTTAAATAAATCTAATATCTTAAAAAATAAACTTAGCTCTGTAAAATTAGCAGAGACCATACCTCCAAGCGGTAATATCCCCGCTAGATATGCAAAGTAGAGCAACAAGAACGCCATAAAGAAAGTCGGGATAGAGAGCAAAACGTATGATAAAAAAGATATTAGCCTATCCCAGGCTCTATCTACTTTAACCGCAGCAACTATCCCAAGAGGAAGAGCCACTAACCAGGTAAAGAAGAGAGAAGAGAGCGTAAGGAGCAACGTGTTTAAAACTCTCGTTCCTAAAACCTTCGCAACAGGAATGTTGTAGGCAAATGAGTACCCAAAATCAAGATGTATTATGCGCTTAAGCCAGGCAAAGTATTGCATGAGCACGGGTTTGTCCAACTGATAAAGCTCTATGTATTTTTCTATAGTCTCTTCAGATATCTGAGGATTAAGCCGCATCTGGTTAAAGAAATTACCAGGGGTCAGATTAATAAAGAGAAAAGCGACCAAAGAGATAACCAGGATTAAAGGCAGTGCTATAAGAAATCTTTTAAGAATATAAATTAACATAACATCACTCTTCTTTATTTATTATATAGATCTCTTCTATATTGTGAAACACTCCTCCGTAAGGATTAGGGTCTAAATTACCGAATTTGTCCCTCACTGCAAATATACTTTCAGGTATCGCTGTATATATAAGAGGAAGCTCCCTTGATGCAATCTCCTGCCAGCTATCATAAATACTCTTTCTCTTTTTTCTACCTAACGCCTGAACACCGTCTTTAAATAATTTATCTATCTCGGCTTCCCAAGATGTAGCTGGCCTCTCTTGTTTTGGATACCAGATATGGAGATGCCCGCTTGAGAGCCAGATATTAGATGAGAAATGAGGCTCAATACCTCCTGTAAAACCTAAGATAATAGCCTCCCAATCATAGCTGCTGGATAACTTGGTAACCAGATTATTAAATTCAAGCGGCAGGAAATTAACTTTAATACCTACATTTATTAAATCTTCTTTTATAAGCTCAGCAATCTTTACTCTAACGTTATTCTCTGCATTGGTAAAAAGATTGAAACTCACATCCTCTCCGCTCTTATCCTCTAAGATACCGTCGGAGTCGATATCAGAGAAACCGATATCAGACAAAAGCTCTTTTGCTCTATCTAAATCATAGCCATGCTCTTCTATGTTAGAATTATAAAAATAACCCGAAGATGGAGACAGAGGTCCAGATTGAGGATAACCAAAACCATTTAAGACTATATCTATTATAGAAGACCTGTCCAAAGCATAAGATACCGCCTCTCTAAACCTTCTGTCTCTAAACCATTCTAATTTTCTCTTATCTATATAAGTCTCTTGAGTCTTTGGATTAATGCTGTTATTTTGATTAAAAGTGATGAAGCTAGATCCAAATGCAGGCCCGACTTCATAGATCTTAAACCCTTTACTCTTCTCTTCTGGTTTTAAGATAGCATAATCTTCACCTCTTAAAGAGTAGTAATCAATCTCTGAATCAAGAAATTTTAAGAGCGCGGTATCACTGTTAGGAACTACCAGAAACCTAACACCCTTAAGATAAGAGAGACTATTGCCATCTTTGTCCTTCTTCCAATAATGTTCATTTCTGACTAACTCAACAAGCTGGCCCGGAATATATCTAGAGAGTTTAAAAGGCCCCGTACCTACAATTCCGCTTGGGGTTGAATCAAGAGTCCAAAAACTATTAAACTTATCTGCTTTTACGACATCTGCTAAGATATGTTTGGGCAAAATATCAGTACCCATCGCCATTAAAAATGGAGCATAGTTTGAGGAGAGAGTAAATCTTACGCTATAGTCATCTATCTTTTCTACCTTAAAAGGCTCTCCATCTACTTTAAGAACGTCTGATGCACTAGATGGAATTTTAGAATTATAGATAAGGCTATTAAAAGTAAAGACGACATCGTCAGCACTAAAAGGTACGCCGTCATTCCATTTAACATCTTCTCTTAAATAGAATACCCACTCTTTCCCTCCTCGTTTTATCTGCCAAGATTTAGCCAGATTAGGCTCAGCTTCCTTTGTGTAGACATTGACTCGAGTTAAACCTTCAAAGATGAGTCCAGTAATACTAGTAGTAGAGGTCTCTTTAGCTAAAACAGGATTAAACGATTTAGGATCAGATACTGAAGCAAAAGCTAGGTAGCCGCCATATCTAGTATTACCTCTCTCTACCTCTAGGCTCTTCTCACCATTTGCACATGAGGTAAACAAGATCAAAAGGAGAACTAAAAATTTCATTGAGATTGTTCTGTGGTATTCTCCTCGGGCACTCTCTCCATAAGAGATCTGCTCTTCTCTGTAGAGAGTTTTGCTAAAATTATACTTAAGATTATAAAGAGTGCCGCTAAAATAGACGTTGCTTTTACTAATACAGTTGTCGCCTTAGGCCCAAAGACAGATTGAAAAGCTCCTCCTAGAGCTTCAGATAACCCGCCGCCTTTTCCACTCTGCATTAAAATTACAGAGACAAGCACTGCGCAGACAATTACATATATTACGATCAAAAAAGTATACATAGTCTAACCTCCATTATTGCTTTGCACTCAAACCTTTTTTAACTAGTTCAGAGAAATCGCCTATCTCCAAACTTGCTCCTCCGACAAGCACGCCATCAAGGTCTTCTTTTTTCATTAAATCTTCTATGTTGTCAGACTTAACACTCCCCCCATACAAAATAGAAGTGCTGTCTGCCGCTTCTTGATCATACTTTTTAACTAACTCTTCTCTTATAAGAGCATGCACTTCTTGAGCCTCTTGAGGCGTTGCATTCTTACCTGTACCTATAGCCCATACAGGTTCATAAGCTACGACTATCCTAGCCAGATCATCTTTGGATATACCTTCAAGTCCTCCCAGCAGTTGGGTTTTTACAACTTCTTCCATTCTACCTTCTTCTCTCTCTTCTAAGCTTTCACCGACACAGAATATCACCTCTAAATTATTTTCAAGAGCCAGCTTTATCTTTTTATTAATAAGAGCATCATCCTCTTTAAAATATTTTCTTCTCTCAGAGTGCCCTATAATAGTATATTTACATCCTGCATCTTTAGCCATCAAAACTGATATCTCACCAGTGTAGGCACCGGAAACTTCAGAATGTATATTTTGAGCACTTAAATCAATGTTGCTATCGACTATTGTGTCACCCACGCAGCTTAAAGCTGTAGAAGGCGGGGCTACCACTATCTTAGCCTCTTCAATATCTACGAGCTCACGCTTGAGACCATTAACCAGTTCAAGCGCCTCTTTAATAGTTTTATTCATCTTCCAATTTCCAGCAAAAATCAAATCTCTAGCCATCTTGTCTCTCCTTTAATGCCGCAATTCCAGGTAGAACCTTGCCCTCAAGATATTCAAGAGAGGCTCCGCCTCCAGTTGAAATATGAGAAAATTTATCCACCATATCCATTTTTTCAATACAGGCTGCAGTATCTCCGCCCCCTATAACCTTAACAGCTTCCACTTTAGCTAAAAATTCAGCAATCTCTCTAGTCCCGTAGGAGAAATCTTCAATCTCAAATATTCCTAAAGGCCCATTCCAAACAACCATCTTAGCGTCTTTTAATTCCTCTTTAAATAACTCTCTTGTCTCCTCTCCTATATCTACTGCAATCTTACCTTTTGGAATCTCTAAGCCAACTTTCTCTACTCTAGCTCCGTCTTTTATCTCTTCTACCACAATATGGTCTAGCGGCAAGACTATTTTCTTTCCCTTGTTCTCCGCTAGGGCCATTAACTCTCTTGCAAGCTCTATCTTATCTTCCTCAAGTTTAGATGACCCAATCTCAACGCCTCTAGCTTTAAGAAAAGTGTAGGCCATACCTCCGCCTATTAAAATCTTATCAGCTACATTCAAGAGATTCTTTATAACTTCTATCTTATCCGATACCTTTGCTCCTCCTAATATTGCATAGAACGGATGCTCAGGATCTCGGAGAATCTTCTCGAAATACTCTATCTCTTTCATTAATAGTAATCCAGCTGCAGCAGGAAGGTAGTCGGCTACCCCTACAACTGAGGCATGAGCCCTATGAGAAGAACCAAATGCATCATTAATAAAGAGGTCGCCTAAGAGAGATAGTTCTTTTGCAAATTTAGGGTCATTTGCAGTCTCTTCTGTATAAAACCTTACATTCTCAAGCAGTAAAACCTCTCCTTCTATTAATCCATCCGAAGCATCTTTAGCATCTTGGCCTATACAGCTATCGACTTTTTTTACTTCTTGGCCTAATAATTCACTTAGCCTACCCCGCACAGAATCAAGCCTTAAATTATCCATAATATTGCCCTTAGGACGGCCTAAATGACTCATAAGAATAACCTTAGCGCTATTTTCAAGAGCATAGTTAATCGTAGGAAGTGCCGCCCTTATCCGAGTATCATCAGAGACTTTTAAATCATCGGTCAAGGGTACATTGAAATCGACTCTCATAAGAACCCTTTTCCCTTTAAGATCTAAATCCCTTATAGTCATTTTAGCCATAAATGCCTCCTGTTGTTACATAAAATACAAAGATTACTTAATAAATTATATAGATTTAGACCAAAAAGTCAATGAAATTGGCCCCAATGAAATACTCATTGAATTTGCTGCAACCAATTAAACATGTTATACTTATAATATAGGGGCTGACTTATGATAAAGACTCTCAAAAAATATATAGTTATTGCAATATATTCTTTTTTTATCTGTAATTGTATTATTATTCAAGAAGAAAACAATATCACAAGAAGAACCCGCAATCCGTTAAATGTCCAAGCTGAAGATTTAACTGATTCTCGGTTTTACAATAAACAGGCTCTCATAGAGGTGCTTAACCTAATCGCATCCCGCTTAGATAGTCATAAGCCTCTTATTATACTTATAGATGGCGATTCCCGCTCCGGGAAAACAACTTTAGCCAGAGACATAGAAAATTTCTTCAGTTCATCCATGATAAAATCTACAGCAATTCACATGGATCATTTTTTAACCATGGAAACAATATCTCCAGAGTATATATCTTATGCAGAACAATTTGGATCAACTTTTAATTTTGACCCATTGACAGGGTTATACGATCACTGGGATTATTCTAAGGCAGCAGAAGCAGTACATAGTGCAATATCAACAGGAGAAGAAGATATTGTTATATTAGAAGGTCTAAACTCTGGCTATATTGCAATGCTAGGCCTTGTAGAATTTGGTTTAAAGATTCATGTCCGCGCAAATCAGCAGACTAGAGAACACATATACATGCTTACCTTTCCTCACAATAGAGACCATATGAACAGCTATCTTTCTAACTATAGCACGCGATACGACATATCGGATATCGATTATGATTTAATTATACAGAACAACAAGGCTGACATATAAACAACGTGCTATTTATCTCTCTAAATTAAACAGATATCAGTTCTTCGCTAAGAACAAAATAAAAACTGCAGAGCTTAATAAATACACAGAGAGACTTTCTCTCTGTGTTATATGAAACATTCCCTGCCTATTTGGACAGATTAAATAGGAGTTCTCTCTTCAGTCACAACAAGATCTAAGAAATTTCTAAGCTTTCTCGATCTTACAGGATGGCGAAGTTTTCTCAACGCCTTAGCTTCAATCTGACGTATTCTCTCTCTAGTAACTTTAAACATCTTACCAACCTCTTCCAGAGTTCTAGGGCAACCATCACCTACTCCAAATCTATACTGTAAGACAGATTTTTCACGCTCTGTAAGAGAGCTTAACACTCCATCCAGCTGCTCCTTAAGCATTGAATATGCCGTTGCATTAGCAGGAGAGATAGCCTTCTTATCCTCGATAAAATCTCCAAAATGCGTATCTCCTTCATCTCCAATGGGAGTCTGAAGTGATATTGGAGTCTGAGCTATCTTCATTATATTTTTAACCTTATCAATCGGTAACTCTAGCTCTTTAGAGAGCTCTTCAGGGTTTGGTTCTCTGCCTTGAGTCTGGACAAAATTTCTTGAAACCCTGACAAGTTTATTAATAGTCTCTGTCATGTGAACCGGTATTCTTATAGTACGGGACTGATCAGCTATAGCACGTGTAATAGCTTGACGAATCCACCAAGTAGCATAGGTAGAGAACTTATATCCTCTCCTATACTCAAACTTCTCAACAGCCTTCATAAGCCCTATATTTCCTTCTTGGATAAGATCTAAGAAAGAGAGACCTTTATTCGTATACTTCTTTGCAATACTTACAACAAGCCTCAAGTTGGCCTCTATGAGCTTACGCTGAGCCTCAATATAATAAATTTCTTTCCTTCTGATATCGTTAAGGCGCCTCTTTATCATCTCCTTAGACTCGACAAAAAGAAGCTCTACTTTTTTAATCTCTCTCTTTAGATTAGATACTTCTTCCCGTCTCTTTTTAATCTTTCTAAGTTTCTCAACCTGCTTTATCTTCCTTTGAGATTTATCTATTATGCGCACATAAAATTTGATTGAGTTCTCCATCCATTCCAGAGATTTACCCGTAAACTCAAACTCTTTCAAAATTTGGTATATAGTGTCTTCATTCCTAGAAAGTTTAAGACGTCTAAGCAGCTTCTTAACCTTATTTATATTTTTCTCACGAGGGCTGGATTCATCCTCATTAATATAATCGTCAAAATTCAACCCCTCATCTAAAACCCGCTGAGTAATATCTAGGGCAACATTCTTCGCTATCTTGCACTTATATATCTCCTCTTTATAAATCTCTTTTTTCTCCTCTATATTTTTTGCAATCTCAACCTCTTGTTCGCGTGTAAGAAGCGGGACTTGACCCATCTGTTTTAAGTAAAGTCTTACCGGATCTTCAATGTGAACCGCAGGAGCTGCATCTTTATCCTGATCCGGAAGCTCATTAAACTCAACAGACTCCTCTTCCTCACTATCCTTTTTAGACGCATCCACTATCTTAATATTTTCATTACCTAATATTGTAAGTATATCATCGATCTCATCCGACGATATGATGTCACCAGGAATCATGCTGTTAACTTCTTCATAAGTAAGGAAGCCTTTATCTTTACCCAACAATATAAGCTTAGCTAAGCTCTTCTCTTTAAACTTACCGACCATAATAATAGCCTCCTATATTTCTATTTCTTTTTTCTTAATATCGTTCAATTCCCTGAACAACGTATCCAGCCTCTTGTTGTCCGAACCTTGCTGTGCTTTTTTAATCTCCTGTTCCAGGAAATTGCAATAACTCTTTATTTTCTGAATTTTAAGATTAACAATACATTGATTTAAATGTTCTTGAAAAACATCCTCTGACAACTCTACGTCTTCAGCCATAATCTCAGCCAAAATCCGCGCCTCTTCTTCTGCCACTACATTAAGCAGATTGGCCAGCTTCAATTTATCGCTATCTGGATAGGTATCGTATATTACCTTGACCAAGCTCTGAATCTCATCCGTTATAAACTCCTCAGGCTCTAGAGCTCCTTTAATCTCAGGAATAACCTCGCTGTTATTCAGCATAATATAAACAAGTGAAGCCTCAACAGAGGAATAGCTCTTCTGACGCAGAGCCTTCTCTTTAAAAACATCTTTTTTGATTCTGCCGGACTTAGTATTAAACTCATCCCAGAGAATCTTCTCTTCAAAGCCCATCTTATTAGAAAGCTCTTTAATATACTCTGCTCTTATCAGGTGATTTCCGACTTTTTCAAGAGAGGCAAACATCTCATGCACAATTTTTATTCTGGAATCCAAAGATTCCACACCGTAAATATTTCTTAAAACATCTAGCTTGTAATCAAATACCCCTCTCTTCTTAGCTAATAATTTTAAAAACTCTTCTTTTCCCTTCTCTTTAATAAAGCTGTCAGGATCATAGCCTTTAGGAAGCATAACCGCATTGGCTTTAATCCCTGACTCAAATACAATATCCAATCCTCTTAGAGATGCCACCTGACCTGACTCATCACCATCATAGACAACGACCACCTCATCGCTATATCTCTTCAAGAACCTGACCTGGTCTTGGGTCAATGCGGTACCTAAAGAGGCTACTACATTCTTTATCCCAGCCTGATAAAGCATAATCATATCCAGATAGCCTTCAACAATAATAGCGGTTTTTTCTCTTTTTATATCCGACAATGTTACATCCACTCCATAGAGCGTCTTCCCTTTTTGATAAACTGGAGTTTGGGGTGAATTCAGATATTTCGGCATAGCTTTTGAAAACACTCTACCCCCAAAACCAATCACCTTTTTACTGTGGTCTATTATAGGGAAAATCAGTCTATCCCTAAAGATATCATAGAAGCCCTTGTCATCCTTAGCTTTAACTACAAGACCCGCCTTAATTAAGAACTCATTATTGTAGCCCTCACCTTTAAGCTGTTTACTTAAAGAGTCCCAGTTCGGAGGCGCATAACCGAGATTAAAAAGTTTTACGATCTCCTCTTCTAATCCCCGGCTCTTTATATAGTCTCTACAGTTCTTTCCTAGAGATGAAAAGAGAGATTTAGTATAAAACCTGGCTACTTTTTGATTCAAATCCAAAAATGTACTAAAGTCTACCTCTCTCTTCTGATCCGGAATATCAATACCTACCATAGAAGCCACATAGTTGACAGCTTCTATAAAAGACATGGTCTGATGTTTCATCAAAAAGTGAAAGACATTGCCACCCTCTCCGCAGCCAAAACAGTGAAATATCTGCTTCTGAGGAGAGACGACAAAAGATGGTGTCTTCTCATGATGAAAAGGACAGAGCGCCTTAAAGTTCCCTCCGATCTTCTTGAGGTGGAGAAAAGAGTCTATCACCTCAACTATATCAGCCTTATCTCTGATATCATTTATTATGTTTTCTGAAATAGCCATACTACTTTTTCAACCTCCTGATTCTTTTAAATCCAGAGCACTCTATAAAGTTAAGCTTCTGCTTCTGCTCAACTTTATCAAAAAGAAGATTTAAACCCAGATTATCTGATGATATATGTCCTGCTATTATTGCGTTTAGATGCGCCTCTTTTACTTTTTTGAGATGCTCCTCAGATAGATGCATGCATATTATTGTTGAGACACCACTGGCTGCAATCTTGCTGAAAACATCTTTTGATGTCTCTGTACCGCCTGTCATATCGACAAGTATCTTAGCAGCCTTGTTCTTCTTACTCCCAGCTACTATCCTAGGGCCTGCATTAATAGAGGCTGCATCCTGATACTCTTTAATTGTAAGAAGAATATCGATAGTATCACCTAAACTTTCGGGTTTCTTTTTATTTAAAAGAGCTCCCAAGTAAGAATTGACACAATTATCTGCGGCTGTATGAATACTCATAAAAGGAATATTTAAAAGCTGTGCAAAAGCTACGCTTCTCATATGGTTAGCAGGCAAGAGCCGCCTAGATACCTCTGCAGCCCTATCAGCTATTAAAGATTCGGCTATACTAGTTGCTACTCCAAGACTCGATAAAATATCAGAGTGTACGCTCATAACATCGGCTAAGTTAGCGAGCCCAATACCTTCAGGATGATGAGATATAGCCAGATCTATCTTCTTGCCTTTCTCTCTCAATCTATCTGCCAAAAGAATTTCAGGACCCTCTACATCTATGCCTATTAAAACATTTTTAACCTCGGTTTCAAGATCGCCAAATAGTATTCTGGTATCACTAAAAGGGCTTCTTAACTTCTCAAGATCAAAATAGTCTTGCTCTTTCTTATCTATGCTCTGATACTCTTTTTCTCTCTCTTTGAGTATCTTAGTTACTTCAGATTTTCCCCGAGGGTCATTATCAATACCGATACGTATAACCTCTTCATAGAGCTTCTTCAACTTCATATCAAACACCTCCAGGTGTAATTAGTTGTAAAACTTTTGCAATAACACCATAGACTGCATTGGGTATAGGCAATATAAATTTATAAGTCACGCTATCGGCAACCCATCTCCTAAAACCCCATAAGTTCAAATAGTAGAATGCTCTGGTAAATACACCCGTCCAAAGCAATCCAGATAAAAGCCCGATAAGGCCGGCTACTATCTCGGTGATACCCAAATTCGGCCTGATATCGAAAAATTTATCTATAAATATACCTAGCAATCTAAACACCAAAACCACTACTACTACAGTAGCAACCATTCCCAGGCCATGCACTATATTAGTGTTAAATCTCTGGGCCAAATACTCATAAAAATTGCCCAATCTATAAAACATAAAGACCCCAACCCCAACTGATAAAAAGGCAAAGAGTGCTGGGAGTATACCCTTCTTCCTGCCTCTTATATATCCAATACCGCAGGCTATTCCTGCTATTAGATCTATAAATCCGAATTCCAGTTTTTTATTCCTCCTATTACCTTCTTTATAAAGTGTACCACACAATTAGACCTTGTCAAACTAGCTCAATATTTATTTTAATATATAACAAAAAATCATGTATACTTTATACTATGCATACTTTATTAAGCAATGCTTTTAAAGCCTTGGAAGAAATAATTCAACCTAGATATTGTATCTTTTGTATGAACAAAATTCCAGTAAAAGAGGTTCACTTTATATGTCAAGATTGTAAATCCAAAATCAAAAAGAACCCGCCTCCTTTCTGCAATAGATGCGGCAAGCATACATATAGCAAACTATGCAGAGAATGCCTGCCTAAAGACACCGGAGATCACTTGAAGGCCTACTACCTATTTCAGTATAAAGGCCTCATCCAGGATGGTCTACAGAAATTTAAATATAGGAGAGCACTAAGCCTGCTAAGCTATCTCTCTGAAGAGCTTGATCTCTTTTTAAAAGAAGAGATCTTGTCTTTTGAGAAAATAGATTTCATAAGCTACGTACCGCTGCATCGCAGGAAGTTAAAAGAACGGGAATTCAACCAAGCAGAAATTTTAGCAAAGGCAATATCAAAGAGAGTAAATATACCCCTCCTTAAAAAATTACTACTTAGAAAAATATACACCCCTCCACAAAGCAATCTATCTAAAGAAGAACGCAGAATAAATATAGAGAGTGCTTTTAAAGTAAACTTGAAGTATAAGAATACAATTAGGAACTCAAAAATTTTGCTAATCGATGATATAATTACAACTGGCTCAACTGCCGCCGAATGCATTAAAGAACTAGAGAGACTGGGTTCTAAAACAATAATCTTGGCAGCAGCAGGAGGATAGAGAGAAATATATGAGACTTATTAGAAACTACTTTTTAAGAGACTGGATAAACTCTTTCTTAATATCTCTAGGAATATTTACCCTGGTATTTTCAATAGGTAATTTGGTCAAACTTGTCGATCTAATAGTTAATAAAGGTGTAGACCCAAGAAGCATCCTCCAGCTGTTCCTTATGATGATCCCCTTTAGCCTGGTCTATACTCTTCCAATATCAACCCTCATAGCGACACTACTAATATTCGGAAGGGCAGCTGCAGATAACGAGATAGTGACATTGAAAGCAAGCGGAATATCGGCTAAAAAGATATCGGTACCATTTATTATTCTAGGAGTAGTCTTCTCTCTTGTATCTTTCACATTCATGGATAAACTCCTGCCTTTTACTCACTATAAGTCCCGGGAGATTGTATTCAATATTGGCAAAAAAAATCCTACCGCATACCTTGAGCCAGGCACTTTCATCAAAAGCTTTAAGAATCATATCATATTTTTCTACGACTTAAAGAAGAACGAGCTTAAAAATATAAGAATATACGTCAACGAAGAAGATAGACCTTTAAGAACTATAATAGCTCAGAAAGCAAAGATAACCGATATAGACGACAACGGCCTGACTTTAAGACTATATAATGGCAGCAGCGATGAAGTTGATCCCAAAAGACCGGAGGAGTTCTATAAGTTGAACTTCAAAGAGTATATAATCCATTTAGATTTAGGAAAAGCAAACAGAGAGGGCACTATCGATAAGAAACCTGAGGAATATACGATCAGAGAATTGAAGAACAATATCAGCAAGCTAACAGATGAAGGAGTAGATACGCTGCCGCTAAGTTCAGAATTATATAAAAGATATGCTCAGCCTTTTACCTGTCTGGCCTTCATATTAATAGGGCTGCCGCTCGGGATAAGAACCAATAGAAGAGAGAAGTCGGTGGGATTTGGAATAGGATTGATGATAATAATGCTCTACTATGTGCTATTTGTGGCATCAGAGACTCTAATATTAAACGGAACTATACCTGCTGAGATAGGGCACTGGATACCAACAGCGCTAATATTTATAGCCGGATTGATATTATACATCAATCTTGATGAGGTGAGAGGTTGAGAAAGATAGAACAATACATCTTTCAAAAGATCATAGCACCTTTTATATTCTGCTTCATACTAATATCCTCGATATATATAATAGTAGATCTCTCAACAAATTTAGAACATATCATAAGGAATCAAGTCCAGATTGATATAGTAGTTTTCTACTACCTTTACTCTTTGCCCAGAATAATATTTGAGATAACACCTATCTGCCTTTTGGTGGCAGCCATATATTCGCTGACAAAGATGAACAGAGCAAATGAAATAACAGCAATGAGAGCTGCAGGCATCAATTTCTTTACTATCCTAAAACCCTATTTTACAATTGCCATAATACTGGTCGTATTAATGTTCTTAAACCATGAAAAGATAATTCCCCACTCATATAAGAAATTAAAAGATATAGGCTACATCTTGGAGGGAAAGAAAAAACAGATGCTGCATAAAAATATCACATTCTATGCCGAGGGAAACAGAATAGTATTTGCCAAAGAGTTCTACCCCGACGACAAACTCTTAAACGACGTTGTGATCCTAGAGCAGAATCTGGACAAGAGAGTGCTATATAAGATAACTGCAGAGAGCGCGCATTATAGAGACGGAAACTGGAGTCTTTACAATACAACAATATTTAAACTCAACCCTCAAGGTACAGGAGTAGAAGAAGCTATAACACTGACAAAGAAAGATTACGACTTAAAAGAAAACCCCGAAGAGATCCTGATGACAGATATGGAGTTAACATATCAACCCTTTAGGAGTTTGCTTAAAAAAATCTCTACATTTAAAGGAATATCGCGAGAGATCATAAAGAGACTTAGAGTCGAGCTCTACCATAAATTATCGTTTCCCTTTACCAATATAATACTGCTTCTCTTTGGATTATTTGTAGGCCTCAATTCTAGGCAGGCCAGCATGATGAAAGGATTAGGAATAGCACTACTTATCGGTTTTATCTATTATAGCTTAGATGCATTCGCATATTCTCTTGGCAAGATCGGACTCTTGCCTCCCCCCATAGCAGGGTTCTTTGCAAATATATTCTTTTTGACTATAGGGGGGTATCTATTAATAAAAACGATACGCTCTTAAGATAGATTAGGTCAATATATGAATCAGCTCTTGAAGATATCTGAAGTCTTCTGATTTTTTAGATATAGCTTCTTTAAGCGGATAACTTATAGCTTTGTCATCCACCCATCCAATAGCTGAAGAGCTCTCTCCTCTTAAGAGTGCAGTCACAGCTTCTTTACCCATGAGAGCCCCCAAGAACCTGTCAAAGGCTGATGGTGCTCCACCTCTTTGAGTATGACCTATAACAGTTATTCTAATATCAGATATCACAGAAGAGAGTTTCTTGGCTAAATCATCAACACTCCCTGCACCTTCAGCAACAATAACAATCCAGCTTTTCTTACCTTTCTCCCTTCCCTCTCTTATCTTCTCTGCTAAATCATCTTCTACATCTGCTCCAGGTATTATTATATCTTCAGCACCTCCAGCCAAAGCAGAATAAACCGCAATGGAACCAGAGTCTCTTCCCATAACCTCAATAAGGAATATCCTGTCCATACTTGTTGCAGTATCTTTAATCTTATCTATCGCATCCATAGCAGTATTTAAAGCCGTATCAAAACCAAGTGTTCTCTGAGTGCCTTTAATATCATTATCTATTGTCCCTGGAATACCTACGACCGGAAGGTTAAACTCCTGATTCAAGCATAGAAGACCCTTAAAAGACCCATTTCCTCCTATTGATACAAGCGCATCAACGCCTTCCTGAGTTAGATTATTATAAACCTTAGCTCTATTGACTTTATCCAGGAACTCTTTTGAGCGCGCTGTCTTTAGAATAGTCCCTCCGCGGGATATTATATTGCTTACATCCCGAGGCCCTAGTATTCTAAAATCTCTCTCTATCAAACCTTTATAGCCATAACCAACACCAACGACGCTAATATTCTTAAAACTAGCAAACCGCACTACGCTCCTAATGGCACAGTTCATGCCTGGAGCATCTCCCCCTGATGTCAGTACAGCTATTTTTTTAATAACATTATTTGCCATATTATTTTCAAGTTCCCTCTTCCCAAGAAGATATATATTTTCTCTGCTCCTTGGTCAACTCATCAATATCGACACCCATAGAATCGAGCTTCATCCGGGCAATATATTCATCTATATCATTAGGCACCTTATAGACCTTCTTTAGGAGAGCAGTATGGTTCTCTTTTAAATATTCACAGCTCAATGCCTGATTGGCAAAACTTAGATCCATTACTTCAGCTGGATGGCCCTCAGCGCAGGCTAGATTGACAAGTCTTCCCTCACCGAGAAGATAGACCCTCTTTCCTTCGACAATATATTCATCTACCAGAGGCTTAACCTCTCTCTTTGAAGAGGATATCGCTTGAAGACTCTTAATATCTATTTCAACATCAAAATGGCCAGAGTTACAGACTATGGCCTTATCTTTCATCAGCAGAAAATGATCTCTATTAATAACATTTATATCTCCAGTCAAAGTTATGAAGATATCTCCTATCTCAGCAGCCTCATTCATAGGCATAACTCTAAACCCGTCCATAACGGCCTCAAGAGCCTTGAAGTGGTCAACCTCTGTAACGATAACATTTCCGCCTAAACCGCTTACTCTCTTAGCGGCCCCCTTGCCGCACCAACCATAACCGGCTATAACCACATTATTGCCTGCAATAAGCTTATTGGTCGCTCTTATAATGCCATCCAGTGTTGACTGCCCAGTACCGTACCTATTATCAAAGAGATGTTTTGTCCAGGCATCATTTACAGCAATTACCGGATAGAGCAGCTTTCCTTCAGCTGCTAGAGCCTTTAACCTTATAACTCCGGTCGTAGTCTCTTCGGTACTACCCCAAGGCAGCTCTATGCTCTCATCTCCTTCGGCCTTTTTATGTATCGTAGACACAAGATCAGCTCCATCATCCAAAGTTATTACAGGATTATTAGCCAAAACAGCCTCAATATGGCTA
Source organism: Candidatus Kaelpia aquatica (assembly GCA_030765335.1). Taxonomy (NCBI): domain Bacteria; kingdom Pseudomonadati; phylum Candidatus Omnitrophota; genus Candidatus Kaelpia; species Candidatus Kaelpia aquatica. The sequence continues at coordinate 21,258 of JAVCCU010000008.1, forward strand.
TAATAAGTCTCATTATCTTCTCCGTTAACAGCAAAGACCTCTATGCCGTAATCTGCCACCAATGAAGCTGCAGTATCATCCTGAGTAGAGAGCGGGTTGGATGCACAGAGGAGCACTCTAGCGCCTGCCTCTTTTAACGTTATTGCCAATACGGCCGTCTCTGTAGTTACATGCAAGCAGCAACCTATATTTAATCCCTCTAAAGGCTTCTCTTTAGAAAACCTGTTTCTTATCTTTTCCAATACAGGCATTCTGTTTGATGCCCACTCAATTCTCTTCTTGCCTCCAGCTGCAAGTGATATATTTTTTATCAAAGAATCTGTTTTCATTAATACTCCTCCTTAAAGTTTCAAAGCTTTCCTTAATTCGCCCACTCTATCCAAGACCTCCCAGCTAAAACCATCTTCTTCTCTGCCAAAATGACCATAGTATGCAGTCTTTTTATATATAGGATTTTTAAGTTTCAAGAGCTCAATAATACCGCGGGGTGTCAAATTAAAGCTCTTTCTTACAGCTTTAACAATATTGGCTTCAGATATAACAGCGGTATCATAGCTATCTATCATAACCGAGACCGGCTCAGCTACACCGATAGCATAGGCAAGCTGAACTTCACATCTCCTTGCAGCTCCAGATGCTACAATATTCTTAGCTATATAGCGGGCCATATATGCTGCAGAACGGTCTACTTTAGACGGATCTTTTCCTGAAAAGGCTCCTCCACCATGACGCCCTATACCACCGTAAGTATCAACCATTATCTTGCGCCCTGTTAAACCTGTATCTCCCTGAGGGCCACCGACAACGAACCTGCCTGTAGGATTAACTAAATATTTGGTATCCTTATCTATATACTTAGCAGGCAATACAGGTTTTATAACTCTCTTTATTATATCCGCTCTTAACTCTTCCATCTTAACAGCAGGGTCATGCTGAGCAGCTATAATTACACAACTTATCCTCTTAGGTTTATTATTATGATACTCTATGGAGACCTGGCTCTTTCCATCCGGCCTTAAATATTTTAACTTTTTCTCTTCACGTACATCTGTCAGCTTTCTAACAAGGCTATGCGAAAGCATAATAGGCAGAGGCATAAGCTCAGGGGTTTCATCAACAGCATAGCCATACATCATACCCTGATCACCAGCCCCTCCTATATCTACTCCTAAAGCAATATCTTTAGACTGTTCCTGAATTGCTGTTACAACAGCACAGTTCTGACAGCAGAAACCATAATCCAACTTGGTATAACCTGCTTCTCCGATCGTATCTCTTGCAATCTTTGCAACTTCTACATATGCATCCGTACTTATCTCCCCAGCTACAAAAGCCATTCCTGTAGTCAGGAGAGTCTCACAAGCCACTCTAGAGTCGGGATCCTTATCTATTAAAGCATCTAGGACAGCATCTGATATTGTATCTGCTATTTTATCTGGGTGGCCCTTTGTTACTGATTCAGACGTAATAAGATATTTTCTCATCTTAGCCATTAGAAATTCCTCCTTTCATTAACAACATTTATTGCTTTTTTATAACATTCTATACTTCCGCCAATGTCGGCCCAACTACCGCTTCTCTGAATGAAACCATAGAGAGACCCTCTCTCTGCTAAGTAGCGGAAATATCCTCCTAAAGCATCTTTAGAACCGTCTCTTTCACAAAACTCATTGACCATGCTTAGTTTATTCTTAGGCAGATAGTAAACTCCAAATGCTATCAGCGAGCTGAAGGGAACTTTAGGCTTCTCTTGAAACCTTAGAACTTTACTATCCTTATCTAAAGAGAGCACGCCGTACTTAGACGCCTCCTCTCTATCTTTAAGCCTATAGAGAAGCAGCCAGTTTTGATCTTTTCTCTTTTTAACAGAGGAAAGAAAACCTTCTAATTTAAAAGAGAATACCATATCAGAAACCAAAAGCAAAACATCATCTTTTATTTTTTCACTTTTCAGTATAAATTCAAGGTTTCCAACTGCACCAAGTTTATCTCTCTGTGTTCTAGTGCCGTCTGATCTTATGACTATAGGAACAGAAGTATGGTAATTTTCGACCCAATTGATAAGATTACTATAGTACTTATCATTGGTTATTATATTTATCTTTTTTAAATCTAGAGGCTTTAGTTTCTTTAAAATATACTCTATGACTGGTAAGCCATTTATCGGAAAGAGCGCCTTGGGTATCTTCTTCGTTAAAGGATAGAGCCTCTTGCCAACCCCTGCTGCTAAAATCACTGCCTCCATTAGACCCCTACCAACTCTCCGTAATCTTTACCCAGCAATGCTTTTAATTCTGCTTTCAGGAAGTCTTTTATCGCTTTGGCAGAATCCATCTTCATAACCTCTGCTGCAATCTTCTCTGCCTGGGCTATTTCAACAATAGAGACAATGAGCTTAAGCTCAGGTATTATCAAAGGACTAACACTAAATTCACGTAATCCTAGCCCAAGAAGGAGAGGGAAAAAATAATTAACCCCAGCCATCTCTCCGCACATACCGACAGGAATATGATACTCTCTACTATCTTTTATAATCCGGTCTATTAATCTTAAGACCCCGGGGTGAGCAGGTTCATAGAGATAGGAAATCTTCTCATTTATGCGGTCAACTGCAATAGAATACTGTATAAGATCATTAGTCCCGATGCTGAAGAAATCAACCCTGTTTTTAAGATGGTCACAGACCATAGCTGCTGAAGGTGTTTCAAGCATAGCTCCTATCTTTAGATCTTTATTATAGGGGATCTCTTCTCTATCTAAATCCCGCATAACCTCAACTATAATCTTTCTGGCTTCATCCACCTCTTCAATCCCTGATATCATAGGAAGCATTATCTGAAGATCGCCATGGACCGAGGCTCTCAACATAGCTCTAAGCTGAGTCTTAAATATGCTGGGCCTGGCCAGACAGAACCTTATCGCCCGCCAACCAAGAAAAGGATTCAGCTCATAAGATATATCCATCTGGGATATAAACTTATCCCCGCCAAGATCTACCGTCCTTATAGTAACTGTATCTGGAACCATCTGAAGAACAACCATCTTGTAGGCCTGGTACTGCTCATCTTCGGTTGGAAGGTTTTCGCGATTTAAATAGAGGTACTCTGTTCTATAAAGCCCGATGCCATCAGCCCCATGGTCTTGAACCGACTTAACCTCCGGGGGAAACTCTATGTTGGCCATTATCTTAATGGCTACACCGTCTTTGGTCTTACTCTCATTATCTTTAAACTCCATAATGCGAACCAATTTAGCCTCTACCTTGTTCTTCTTCTCCTGGTATAACCTCAAAGTAGCATGGGAAGGATTGACGATCAGCTCCCCGCTGCTGCCATCTACAATAACAATGTCTCCCGCCTCTATCTTGGAGGTAGCATTCTCTGCACCTACAATAGCCGGGATCTCAAACGACTTAGCCATTATTGCAGCATGGGTAGTCGGACCTCCGCTCTCTGTAACAAGACCTAAGACAAACTCTCTGTTTAAAACAGCTGTATCTGAGGGAGAGAGATCGTGAGCAATCAATATAGTCTTCTCTTTAAACTCTTTAGCGGCCAACATATCTTTGCCTATTAGATTTTTCAAAACCCTCTTGCCAAAATCACTGATATCTTGGGCTCTCTCTTTAAGATAGGGATCGTCAAGCTTTGCAAGAGCCTTCTTATATTTTTTAAGTACATCAAAAAATACATATTCAACGCCGCAAAGCTCCTTTCTCAGCCTCTCTATAATCTCCTCCAGCAAAACCCTGTCTTCTAATAGCATGAGCTGAACATCAAAGATATTAGCGTACTTAGAGCCCATCTCCTTAGCCATGCTGTTCTGTATCTTGACTATCTCTTTCTTTGTCTTAAGAAGAGCGTTTTCCAGGCTCTTTATCTCCTCGCTCAAATCAGACTCTTTAATGCTCCTATGTTCTACCTGCAGTAAGTCATTTGATATAACATGAGCCTTGGCTATACCTATGCCCGGTGAGACTGGAACCCCTTTAAGTTTTATCTCTTTATCAAACATCTTCTTTTAATATTATTCTCTCCAATAAATCCATAGCTTCTTCTGCATCTTCACCTTCAACTTCAATAATAATTTCATCCTTACATTCTACACCCAGAGTTAAGATATTTAAAATAGATTTCCCATCTACGACTAAATCTCCTTTTGTAACTGTAACTTTTGACATAAATTTATTCGCCGTCTCAACAAGCATTGCAGCAGGCCTTGCATGTAAGCCTTGCTCAGAAACCAATCTCAGCCTCTTTACAATTTTCATAGCTCACCTACGCCTAATTTAAAATTAAAATCCAGAGACTCTTTTTTAAGCGGCCAGATAAAATGCATAGATAGCCCCTGATAGGACTTCTCTAAGCCAAGCTCAGAATCAGAGATAGTATAAATAGGATATAAAAGGATGGTTGTCTCTTTCGAGAACTTAAACGAATACTTTAACTTAAACCAGCTATCCTCTAATACTAATTCCCGAGCCTTTAAAAACCCTTCCTTTTTTAATGCCTCTTCTGAATATAAGAGCAAATTGAACTCAGAAGAGAACACTGAACCGCTATCCAAGCTATGTTTTATGTTATATGAAAAATTAAGAAAATTCTGACTTAACTTAAGACTCTTTACTAAAGATAAACCTTTAGCATCTATAGAAGCCGCTACGCCCCCCTTATCGACTTTACATATATAAGGTTTCTCATAGAGGCTTAAAATATCTCTTACTCTATTTCTTGAAAAATCTTTCTCATTTAAATCAGACTCTGAGTAAATATGATCTATCCAGGCAGATTTTCTATAATAATCATATACCAGCTCGCCTTGAAGACATTGAATTGCTGCTGATGTTCGATTATGAATACTAGGAGGGTTTGCTGAAGCTATAAGCTCGCTGTTAACCTCGTTCTCCTGAAGTATCTTTTTATGATAAGACTCTGCTCTTCTTGTAAGAGTATTTAAAATATTCATATTTTTAGGCTTATAGTCTATCTCAGTGATGGTGCCTCCAGAACATGGACAGATATAAAGGTTGTAGACTTTATCTTTAAATATAATCTCTTCATTTCCATCCAAATCAATATCCTTCTGCACAACCAACGGAAATTTAACTTTAGTTACAGCATCCAAATCATTCTCAGCATCTATAAGATATCTATAAGCAAGATATCTTAAATGAGTGAGGTAGAGCCCGCCAAAGACCCCGTGCCAATAGACATCGTTGTTTTGGGCCTTATAGAGCTTCTCTCTTATGTGAGGATAGACTCTCTTTGAATCTTCTTCTAGCTTTTCTAGCTTCAAACTGATATCAAACACTCTTTTCTGGAGGTGGTTACTCTCAGGATATTTAATCAAAAAATTCCTAAACATACCTCCTGACCAGTCCATCATCTCTGAATAACTTGCAGATGGTAAATATATTCTGCCTGAAGACGAGTGAGAATCTAAGATATCACTAAAATGAGCTGTTTTAAGCCAATCGCTATTTTGAGATAAGAGAGTAAAAAACTTACTCAACCATTGTTCTTTGTAAACCCAGTCGTATGTATCCGGCCAAAATCCGAATTTTTCTAAATCATCCCCAAAAGATATCGCCTTTATTCCTTGTTCTTTTTTTGATCTTAAATAATCTATTGAATCAACTGGAGGCTTAAACGGCATTGAATATCTTAAGAATTTAGAGCTTGGGAAGAGGGCTAAGTCACAGTTCTTATCTTCGGTAATATAATAACCTCCTAAACTCTCCTGATCCAATCCAGCTCTTTTAAAATGTTCATCATCAACAATAATAAAATCAACTCCAGAGGTCTTTATCGATTTGACTAAATCCGGCTCCCAGACTCTCTCAGTAAGCCAAAGCCCTCTAGGTTTAACCTTAAATATCTCGCTTATCCTAGAGAGATATAACTCTATCTGGTTCTTCTTGTCCCGATCAGAAAGAAGTACCAATATAGGCTCGTAATAGCCGGCTGAGAGAAGCTCCAGCTGCCCTTTCTTGACTAAACTTTTTATAAGATTTAAAAATTCCACCTGATTCTTTAAGGTCCAATCCAAGAGACTGCCGCTTATATGGAACGATATTTTTATCTCCGGAAACTGAGATAGTGTATTAAAAAAAGGAATGTATGAACTCTCAAAAGCCTGATGAAAAACATTATCAAAATTATCGACCGGCTGGTGAGCATGAACAGCAATCAAGAAATTGATACTATCTTTATTTAAATCCATTTCCCTCTACTTTTATTAAGACCAAGCATCTCTAGTACTAGTTCAGAAAGCTTATTTGAATCATGTCTAACAACGTCTCCTAAATCAGATAGATCTCTGACAATAGCTTTAGGTCCTAGCTTCTCTACTTCGATAATATCAGTCTCTACGGGAGAGCTGTCCTCTTTCTGATAATTTTGAAGTATCTCACTGGGAATAAAGGATGAGTTAAGCACTGCATATTGGATCAAATCCGAAGAAGTATGCTCAAAGATAGCCTTAATATGATCTGAAGCTGTATAATTATCGGTCTCACCAAGTTGAGTCATAATATTGGCCACATATATCTTAATAGCAGGGGAATTTAAAATGGCCTCCACCATGCCAGGCACAAGAAGATTAGGTATAACACTTGTGTAAAGACTGCCGGGGCCTAAAATAATAACATCTGCATTCTCAATCGCCTCCATAGCTTCATAAGTCAACTTACATTGAGGGGGATGAAGCCTCACTCTTCTAATCTTCAGCTTTGCCTCTGGAATCTTAGACTCACCTACTGTCTCCTTACCGTTCTCATGTTCTGCAATTAATTTTATCTTATCTACTGTCGCTGGAATAACGCGGCCTTTTATAGCTAAAACCTTACTCGACTCTTTTATTGCCTTTTCAAAATCTCCTGTTATCTGAGAGAGCGCAGTAATAAATAGATTGCCAAAATTATGGTCTTTTAATTCACCTTCGGCTTTAAAGCGGTATTGAAACAACTCTCTCATTAAAGGCGGGGCATCAGCTAAAGCAACAAGACAGTTCCTTATATCTCCAGGAGGAAGAATATCAAATTCTTTCCGCAGCCTACCTGAAGAGCCCCCATCATCAGCTACGGTAACAATGGCAGTAGTATTAGCAGTGATATTTTTTAAACCTTGAAGTAAAGTCGAAAGACCTGTGCCTCCTCCAATAGCCACGATATTAGGACCCTTCTCCAGTTTTTTCTTTTCCAGAAACAACTCTAATAACTCTTTGGAGCGTTCAGGATAGAGAGCGTTCATAACTGTAGCGATAAGCTCTTTGATGCCGACTATAATGGCTAAGGCCCCTAAAAGAAGACCTGATATAGCATAGAAGCTGCCGTTATAACTTTCAGCCTTTACAAGACTTGCTGAGCTTAACGATATAAAAATTATTCCTATGGCTGAGAGGAGTATCCATCTTTTAATACCAATACCAGGATATAACCAACGTAGTCTTTTTCTCATTCTTATAACCCTGATCTTATATCTAACCTAATTCCTCTTCTTCCCTTTTAAGGATAGCGAGAAGGTTTTTAGGGTTTTTACACTGGATAAGACTCGCACGAAAAAACTTGGCTCTGACTAAACGCGATATCTTTGCCAAAGCCTTAAGGTGTTCGCCTGTTGCATCTTTAGGCGCAAGAATCATAAAGAATATATTTGCCGGCTCACCATCTAAAGAATCAAAATCTACGCCCTTTTGGGATATTCCGCAGCAAGCTGTTATCTTTTTTATACAACTATCTTTGGCATGAGGAATACCTACCCCTTGACCTATCCCGGTTGAGCCAAGGCTTTCTCTAGCTTTGAGAGCTTTCCTTACTTTAGACTTATTCTTTTTATCTAATTTTTTGGCTGCTATTAATACTTCCAACAACTCATCTATAACTGCATCTTTATCTTCCGCCTTAAGATTCAGTTTTATTGTTCCGGCACTTAAAAGACTCGATATATCCATTACCACCACCTTTCTTGTTAAAAGTCAAAATGCCAGATTCTGATCTTTACATGGAGCGGGAGACGGGATTTGAACCCGCGACCCCAACCTTGGCAAGGTTGTGCTCTACCGCTGAGCTACTCCCGCATAAAAAACCAATCTCCAGCTGTTATTTAAAGCAGCCAAAATAGCAAATCATTATACCAAGCCATTGACAAATGGGCAAGGCGGGACTTGAACCCGCACCCCTCTCAGGACAGGATTCTAAGTCCTGCGCGTCTGCCATTCCGCCACCTGCCCATAGCTATCGTCTTAAATAATATCTGGGCCGTGCAGGAATCGAACCTGCAACCTTGGGCTTAAGAGGCCCCTGCTCTGCCGATTGAGCCAACGGCCCAACAATAAGTTAAATGCTTTAAAATTGTAGCAAAATTTAAGCTCAAGGTCAATCTATAGAAAAGATGAGTAGTATCAATATATGCAATATTCGCCTTAAAAATAGATTGCAATAACATGCTTTGGTTAAACAAAAACGGCTATAATCAAGATTATGCCTTTTTATTAAATAGGCATTCTGAAATTAAATTATAGAAATAAATTCCCTGCCTTGCTAGACTTTTCATGTCAACGATAGACCGAACCTTATATATAGTATAAATATTAATCTATAGATTACTGCGTTTAATCGCAACAGAGTCATTCAAGATACTCTCTTTTAAGAGTCGTTGTTTACTAGAAGACTGACATCTATAAATCTTGATTTATCACTATCGAAATAGAACATATATCTTCTCCAAAAAGAAGGAAATCTTGAATCTATACCAAGTATAATCTCATCATCAGGATAGAAAAAAGCTACGCCTTTAAAAGCTATCTCTTTCAATTCTTTTTTAGAAAATTCTACATTTTTTGGTTGTTTAATATAGGCAACGAACTCCTCTATTCTCTCGAGTGGAATGATTTTTTCAGAATCAAATTCGATATTGATAAATATTGGCAATTGACACCAACTATCATATCTTGAAGTTTTTTTAATATATAAGAATAAATATGCACACGAACCTGGAAAAGCAGCAAATTGGTTTATATTATAGGGATGATTAACAACATACACTACTGTTCGGGGATTACTAATTACTATAGTTTCTAGAGAATCAACCATGCTTTTCACGGTTTTTGAAACCTCTATAAAATCTCTCCCTCGTTTTATTCTGGATTTAAAAGAGAGAATGAGAAACATTGCGGCCAACAGGCAGAAAAGTGCTTTTTTAAACTTCAAAACTTTACCTATATCAGTAAAAAACAAACTCCAGAGAAATCCCACCCCTATCAAAGGAATGTACAAGTATTTTTCACGTATTATTGGATCCGGATAATACAGTGCAGGCAAAAGAGTGATTCCAATCCAGAGTAAAGAAAATCGATAATGCTTATCTTTGATAATATAAACAAGGAAGAAATACCCTAATACAATTAACCACATCAAAAATACATCGTGATGTCGCATCATTAAAAACTCTACTCCTTTCCCCTGAAACTGAAAGGGAATAAAAAGCAACTTTAGTCCAATACTTAAAAGAGGTAATCTTAAAAAATTTTCAGCTATTAATACACTCAGCCTTTCGTTTTCTAAGGCAAGAGAATTGCTGCATAAAACAAGTCTAATTATTAAGAATGTAGACATAATTAAAAAGAACGGCAAAGATAGAATAAGCTTCTTTCTTAAGATCCTTTGATCGTAAAAAAGGAGAAGAATAAGAATTAAAAGCGGCAAAACAACGGATGTCTCACGAGCAAAGAAAGCAATAATTGTCAAGAATACTGCCCAAATAAGACAAGCTTTATTTTTCTTCTCGATATAATTTAAAATTAAAATTAAACAGCAAAGCATGAAAAACACGGCCATTATTTCATCTATTCGTCTAATAGTAAAGACAACGTTGGTATTCATATAATGAAGTCCGAAGATAGCTGCACAGAGGAATGAAATTAATCTATTTTTTGTAAGCTTATAAATAAATATCATGACAAGAATACATACAATCAAATGCAAGAAGTGATTAATTAAATGGTAATAAAAATATGGTAATTCTAATTTTTTAAATGCTGTTAAAAAATAAAATTGCAGCAACGGTCGATAGAATAATACTTCTTCTAGGTTCAGTGTTTCTACATGAACCTTATTCAGCCATTGAAAATCTTCACCAGTAAAAAAAGTTTTGTTCGGTGAAGTAAAGAAAATGGCGATATTTAAAATCAATAATAAACCTAGAAACAACCAGAATTTAGAGTTTGAAGGATTCATATCCAGATTGCAACCTTAAGTTCCAAGCCAAGTTAGCTTCAATGCGATTACTACACCCACAACTGCACTGAAAATCCAAATTTATATCGTTAATCTTTTTCTTAATCTTTTCTGTTTCTAATTTGGTTAGATCGATGGTGTGTTCTTGCAACTCCTGCTGTATGCAAGGGTACATTTTACCATTGGGGTCAATACGAAAGAAGATTTTCCCAAAAGCACAATCCATAGGTTTTAAATCAGGCCAATCTAGAAGGTATTTAAGTCCACTGAAAGAGTTGCTGATATTATTGCGATATTTAAAATCCATTTTATAACGGATGATTCTCTTCACTGCTTCAACAAACACATCTTTCTGCGCTAATAAAGGATTGTGTTCCTTGGTTTTTAGAAAATAGAAGTTAATTGGTTGAAACGCTACTGAGGTATGAAATTGATTTGCCAATAATATTAAATCTTCAATATAATCAGAATTGAGTTTATTTAGAGTGGCAGAGAATCTAACCTTTAAATTATTGGATTGAGCAGCTTTTACCGCCAAGATTATACTTTGAAAAGAATCTTTTTGTCGGATTAAATCATGTATCTCCTCGGAACCTTCAATACTTAAAATAAGCATGTCCAACTGTTTTAGTTTTTGAATATTTTGAGACACTAGAGAGCCATTGGAGTTTAGACATACAAAAATACCCTTCTCTTTGGCATAATTAATAAGTTGGTAAATATTGTCTTTTACTAAAGGCTCTCCTCCAGTAAAATTTATCCTTTGCAGCCCTAACTGTCTTAGCTTATCTATTATTTCTAAAGCCTTCGAAGTTGAGACTTCGTCTGTTTTAAGATTCCAATCCTTACAATATTTACATTTATAGTTGCAACGGTATGTAACCGCCCAGCTTAAGGCTATTGGGGTTCTGATTTTAAACAACTTTGCTTTTGCAAAACAACTTGCTATTGAAAGTTGAGATTTTAATTTCATTATTTAATAACTTTCTGAATCGTCTTTAAAATAAGCCATTTATGTCTTAGCAAAAACGATAGCTCTAATGATCCACAAAATCCACACCCATTACATACGACAGGCGGTAGAAGCTTAAAAGCTTCTTTAAAAGAAGTATTCGCTATGTTAGGAAGATTCTCATTATAGCTAATCCTATCGCAAGGTAAAACAGTGCCATCGGAATCGATAATGCAAAATAAATGTCCTGCTGCACATTTTAATTGCTCATAATTTGGCCAACGATAAATATGATCGAGCATAGCTATGGAATTTCTGATATGCTTAGAGCTGCATCCATATTTTAATGAAATCAGTCTTTTAATTTTATCATGATAAACATTTTTTTCAGGATAAATATTTTTTAAATCCAGGGCATGTTTTACATTAAGTTTCAGGGGTTGAAAAGCAACAAAGGTATTTAAGCTTCTGGCAAGATCAACTAAGTACTCTAAATGCTCGATATTATATTTTGTAATTGTGCATGCAAAACTGATTTTAATTCCGTTTTTTTGAGCAATTCGAACAGATTTCATTAATTGATCAAACAAACCCTTTTTCTGACGCACAGAATCGTGAATCTCTTTAGGGCCATCTAAGCTCAGTTTTAATAAATCCAGGTTTTTTATCTCAGAGACTCTTTCTGGAACCAAATATCCGTTTGAATTCATGCTTACCGAAATACCTAAGTCTTTAGCTTGATCAATTATCAGCTTAATATCATCTCTAAGTAAAGGTTCTCCTCCGCTCAGCGAAATCCTTTTCGTCCCCGCATCCTTTAATTCTTTGAGCAAAGCCAATACTACTTCGGTTTTAAGATCTGGCTTGGGATTTTTCCAAAGATTACAGTATCTACATCTTAAATTACATCTATCAGTTAGTTGTAGTCGTACCGCAAGCGCTATTTTGCCACCTGAAACAGAAGCTCTTAATGATCGAGTAAGGGAATTAATTTTAGTTAAAAATTTCACTCTTATTATTTTAACTTGGTAGATATTTTTTAAAAAGCCTATTCTTTCTTATCAATCCTTTTTATAAAACAACATTCTATTGGTGCTCTATCAAAAGCGGTGTGACATCAATTATTTCTCCATCTTGATAAAGCAAAAATATATTTTTGTCATAAATCATTTCTTTGCTAAACTTAAAGAGTTTGCAATTAAGACCTTCTCTCTTAAAACAAATATTACTCCTTTCTTTTAATTCTTTATCTTTTAAGTAAAAATAGTCTAAATTGCGCATCCCAGTAGGTGCAAATGCCTCAACACGATTAATCCAATATGGAAAATTAACGTGGTAGACAGCAGATGTTTTCGGATAGCTAAGTAAAATTTTCTTTTCTTTCTCTAATAATCGATGTACTAATTTAGTGCTGATATGATGGTCGATATATCTGCGGCAAAAAGAACCATAGAGAGAGCAGCAGAGAATAATAATAATCAAAACTCTTAACCAATTGGATTTAATTATCTGATAAATAAGTAATGAAATAAACACACTTGTTGGAACTAAGGGCAGATAAAGGTATTTTTCCAGAATTATATCCGGTCTTGCAAAAAGAGAGGGCAATATTGATAAAGACAACCACGCTAATGTAAATTTAAAATCTTTATTCACTACATAGCGTAGGAAACAGAGCAGACAAAACAATATCACTAGCGATAGCAATATTGAATGTTTATAGATAGATCCAAAAAATACTGTTTCTCCCTGAAAATCAAAGGGGATAAAAAGCATTTCAAGAGTTGTTGTAAATTTCACAACTAACCATTTTATATTTATCAATGTTCCTTTAATATCATCCAAGTAGGCACTTGTGTTCGGAAAAACAAGCAATATTACCGCTAAATGAACAGCTACAATTGCAAAAAAAGGGTAACAGTATTTAATAAAATTGACTTTTTTGTAAATCCAGGCATAGCATAGTAAAATCAATGGCAAGCAGTAGATAGATTCTTTGCTGCTGATTCCAAGCACAAAGAAAAATATTCCTAAAAGATAGAACTTTATTTTTTTATACTCAAAAAATTCTACCAAGCAAAAGAAACAAAGCATGAAGAATAACAGAGAGAGCTTTACTGCAAAATGAACAATGGTTAAATTGACAGCGGTATTGATGTAGTGAATTGAAAAAATAAAACTTGCAACAAAAGCAATATTTTTATTATTTAAAATCCGCTTAAGTAAATAAAAAATTAGGATAGCAATTAAGGTATGTAGAGAAAAGCCCACCAGATAATAAGGAAGAGGATTGAGTTGAAAAAACGGCAACAAGATATGAAAAAATAATTGCGTAAATGGTTTCTCAAACCAGTGCCAGGATTGAGCAAATGGCCAGAGCCATTCAATGTCATGACCGCTTAGCTGCAACGGATAAAGCTTGTATAAGACTACTAAAGGAACGTTTATTAAAATAATTAACAGTGCAGGGTAAAACAATTTTTTACTCATCAAGTCTTTTATTTAACCATGCATTTTTATTTTATTTACTTTGCATGTTTCAAGATAAGACAATAATACTTTAGAACCAACTTTTAAATACCTCATAAATTCTGCAAAAGATTTTACATTTTTTATCCTGTTGCATATTTGTCGAGGGCGAAAGTAAAAAAGGATGTAGGCTTTTTTAATATACTTTTCTAGATCAACCTCTGAAATATTGCACCATAGATTAGGTAAACGTTGTTCCGAAACAACACCTTTAATATAAAGTTGCCAGAAGTCATAGCCAGTTATTTTTTTAAACTCTTCATGTAGTTTAGAACCCGGCTTTGCAATCATGCGACATATCTGGACATAATCCAAGTTTAGTTCCAAGGCAAACCTGGTTGTATCTCTGATAGTTTCAATTGTTTCTCCGGGATTACCGAATATAAAAAAACCTAGAGGTTTTATTTTGTATTTATTTAGCAATTTTATACATCGCCTAACTTCTTCGGGTTCAATCTCCTTATTTATTGACTTAAGTATGCCCAAGCTCTTGCTTTCAATGCCAACAAATATTTTCTTACAACCTGCTTTTGAGGCTATCTTTATTATTTCCTCATCAAGCAGATCAACTCGAGACCTTGCAGACCATTCAATTTTCAAGTTCCTCTTTATTATCCCATCGCAAATTTGATAAGCACGATTTCTATCTAAAAAGAAAACGGCATCAAAAAAGTCTATTTCACGAATTTTGAATTTTTTGTAACAGAGCTCTATTTCATCTACGACATTGATAGGTGATCTATTGCGATAAGGGACGTTTGCTATCGCGCAGAATTTACAATTATAAGGACACCCTGTACTTGTAAGCATAATTGTAAAATTTTTTCTCTGAGATACAAAGGAATGATAAAGGTGATTAGGTAAAAGCTCGCGAGCTGGATAGGGATATTGGTCTAAATTTGCGAGTTCTGTTCTTGGTGGCTGAATTATAATTTCTTCATTATCTCGATAAGCAATACCCTCTATCTCGGATAAAGGGGTTTTATTCTCCAAAGATGAAAGCAATTTGGGCAAAACATCTATCGCTTCTCCGATTACAGCATAGTCTATCTCTGGATAAAACATTGTCTCGTATGGATAGAGATCTAGATTTATACCTCCCACAAGAACCGGTAAATTGAGATTGTTTTTAAAGAATTGTATCCACTCTAAGTTGGTATGAAAATGGTAACTGTCGAGTCTAAAGGCCAAAATGTCGGGAGCAAATATTTTTATCAGTTTTAAAGTTTCTTTCTTGCTTAGTTTTAATGCATTGGCATCTATAATTTTGGCTCTATGCCCTGCTCTTTGAGCAATTGCAGCTACCCATGCTAATATTATCGGCGGGGGAAGAATAAACTCTTCATCTACAACAGATATATTTTCAGAAAAAAGTTTATGCTTAAAAGGAGGGAAAATAAAACATATCTTCATTTTTAAAATGCTTTCAGACTATCTATCTTATTATTAAGTATCCCAATTGTAGCTTCTAATGCTGCGGATGATTGCTGTACTTTTATTTTATGTATAATTTTTGTATTTTCATATAAACCAGTTGCTATAATTAGCGCTACCCAAAGAAAAAGTAAAAATAATTGCCATTTTTTTATCGAATTATTATTAGTCTTAAATTGCATCTTCACCATCATCTTACGAGATGTTCTATTTGTCAAGCAAGAGCATGGCAAACAACTATCTAAAAAAGATTAGACCTCCGGCTTTCTAATTAATATATCTATTGCTATGTATCCTGCAATTTAGGCTGCACTCTTTGGGTGTAAAACCAACCAAGTTGTCTTTGGAATAATAGAGATCGTCTCCTGACAAATAAGGCTGGAGGAATCCTAATATCCCTACAAACTAAACCGAAAAAGGAAATATTCTTTTAAATTCAATACTGAGATCTTTAAATTTAAAAATAGATATCTCTCTGACCATCTCTTATTTTTTCATAATAACATATAAAATCATCATAGACTTTGGGCATCTGAGCCTTGACCTCTTCGATCTCTTTTTCAATAACTGGTAGTGCTGTTTTTTTTGTTTCGACAGAGGCAAAATCATCCAGCCACTCCCTAAAAGTCAAAACTGCATTAAGCTTGCAGAACTTTCCCTCTTGGCCTGATCTTAGGAGCTGCATAATGTTTTTTCCTGTCCGTCCGCAGCGATAACCGGCAGTACAGAAAGATGTGATATATCCCATCTGAGCAAACTCTCTTATCACCTCATCTAAAGACCTAGTATCTCCAAGATAGAACTGCTGCCTGCTGCCTTCCTGCTCTGCATAGCAATCGCTATAAGCACCTATTCCTATGCGAGTTGAGGCATCGGTCTGAGTAATGCCAAGCCTTAAAGCATCACGTCTCATTTGAGCACTCTCCCGGGCTGTTATAATCATACCTGTATAAGGCACAGCGAGACGGATAACGATAATCAGCTTCTTGAAATCCCGATCTGAGACCTTATAGTTTGAACTCTCAATAAAAGGAGTATCTTTGGCCGGCTCAAGCCGTGGAAATGATATCGTATGAGCTCCTATGCCAAATTTGCTCTCTAAATCCAAAGTGTGAGAAAGAAGGCCCAGAACCTCAAACTTCCAATCATAGAGTCCGAATAATACTCCCAAGCCGACATCATCAATCCCTGCTTCCATCGCTCGGTGCAAACAATACAGCCTCCAAGAATAATCACCTTTGATAGTACCTTCGGGGTGAACCTTACTATAAGTAGGGTGGTGGTAGGTCTCCTGAAAAACCTGATAGGTTCCAATGCCAACATCATGGAGCTTCTTTAAATCAGAGGTTGAAAGAGGAGCCGCATTAACATTGACACGCCGTATGGATCCATATCCATGTTTAGTTTTAGCCTTAATACTATAGATCGCAGCTATGCTCTCTTCCATGTAGTCTATATCAGTCTTGGGGTGCTCTCCATAGACAGCTATCAGTCTCTTATGACCAATCTCACCCGCTAAAACCTCTGTCTCTTTGATAACCTCTTCTTTGGTTAAAACTCTACGCTTAGCAAAATTATTGGATTTACGAAACCCGCAGTAGAGGCAGTCATTCACGCATAAGTTAGACATATAGAGTGGTGCAAAAGTGACGATTCTATTATCATAGACTCTCTTTTTTACTTTTAAAGCAGCGTCCTCCATCATGGCCCAAATATCTTCATCCTCTACATTTAAAAGGTAGGCAGTCTGATCTAAAGATAGGGTCTTAATCTCAAGAGACTCTGCAATAATATCCTCTATGATCTTTTTATCAGCATTTTTATTTTCAGTTATCTTATTCTCAATAAATTCATCATCTATAAAATCCTTGTTGTCTTTTAAAAACTTAGTTACCTCATCTCTCTTAATTTTATTATCTATCCAACTCTTGGTGTCATCACTATGCACTCTCATTTCTAGCCTCCTCTCTATACTTCTTAAACAACTCTTTTGCTTCAGGTATGGGCGAAAGAATCCGCTCTAATACGCCTTTTAAATAAGATATAACAATACCATAATTAGTAATGGCTACCTTTTTTTCAATTGCCGCTTGAATGCGGCTAAGCATCTCATGCCGCGTTATCATACAACCGCCACAATGGATAATAAGCTTATAGTCACAGAGATTATCAGGGTAGTCTCTGCCGGCAGTACTATTCCACTTAAGATCAAAACCTAGATAATTTTTTAGCCAGCAAGGCAGTTTTACTCTTCCAATATCATCTTCTATTGGATGATGAGAACATGCTTCAGCTATCAACACCTTGTCTTCCGGCCCTATCTTATCCACCATAAAGACACCTTTAATCTCCTCTGCTATATCCCCCTTATAGCGCGCAAAGAGAGTAGAAAAAGTCGTAGCATTGATATCTGGCGGAGTATTTTCAATCATAAAATCTACAACCTGAGAGTCACAGACAACTATATCCGGCTTTCTCTTGAGGCTATTCAAAACTTGCTTGTATTCACTCTCTTTAACAACCACAACCGCCTGATCTCCGTCTAGAGCATCCCTTATTGTTTGAACCTGAGGCAATATAATTCTTCCCTTAGGAGCCTCTAGGTCAATGGGGATTATCAAAACTGCAATTCCACCCTTAGGCATTAGATCGCTTATTATAGGCGATG
Organism: Candidatus Kaelpia aquatica; assembly: GCA_030765335.1. Taxonomy (NCBI): domain Bacteria; kingdom Pseudomonadati; phylum Candidatus Omnitrophota; genus Candidatus Kaelpia; species Candidatus Kaelpia aquatica. The sequence continues at coordinate 39,075 of JAVCCU010000008.1, forward strand.
GGTTGCGAAAATCTTCCGGAGATAACTCTAATATTTTTTCCTTAAAGAGATTGACATAACTATCACGGCTCTTTAAATCTGTGCTGACAATAAGCTGATACTCTTCACGTTTGGCCGCTATTAAATTTAGAAACTTCTCTGTTGGAGGTTTGATATCTATTTTATTTACAACTATGATAACAGGCCTGGATCTCTTTTTAGCCTCTTTGATTATTCTCTGCTCATAATCGCTCCAAATATCAGCCTCTACCAGTAGAACTATTATCTCTGAGCGATCAAATATCTTCTCTGTCTTCTTCACTCTCTTCTCGCCCAAAGAAGAGCTGTCATCTAAACCTGCTGTATCCAAAAATACAACTGGGCCAACAGGAAGAAGCTCCATGGTTTTCTCAACAACATCAGTCGTTGTTCCAGGGAGATCAGATGTTATAGATACATCCTGGCCGCTAACCATATTTAGAAAACTTGATTTTCCAACATTCATACGGCCAAATATTCCGATCTGAAGTCTTAGAGATTTAGGTGTAGTCTTCATGTGCTCTTTTCTTTGCTTAGGGCAGACTTGACAGAGACCCCTTCTATTTTGCCAAGCTTTCCCGTTATAGCGCCAAATTCATCAGTGGTGGCATCTACAATAAGTGTTATAACAGAGCATCTCTTCTCTTTATAGGGCAACCCTATGCGCCCAACAATAGCCTCGGCAAATTCAGATAGCACCTGGTTGACAGATTGAGCCTGCACTTCTCTATCCTCTAAAATAATCCCTACAAATCCAAGCCTTTTATCCATCTCAACCTCCTTATAAAAAAATAACCGGTCTAGAATAAGGCCGGGATAAAATACTACTATTATTATCCTTGGCCTTAGACTATCTCCTTAACCTCAGAGAGAACAAAAATTAAACTATATTCTCAGCAACTACTCTTAAAAGAACTTTTGGTTCAAGAGGTTTCTCTAAGACCTCCCTAGCTGACAAACTTTATTATACACTGCTTTATTACACCTATTTAATATAACTAATAGGAGTAAATATAACATAACGTAGAGAAGTGCGGCAAGTAAAATTGTAGGTTTTCACATAAAAAGATAGAATTTAAAAGGACTACTTAAGAGGAAATATAAGAGCTAATGAAAACTGAGGATCGAGAGCCTCAAACTTCATTCCTTTTCTTATTGCTTCCAGCTTATCATTTAAGGCTTTTGTCTTCAACCAGCGTGAAAAGGCATCAAGGAAGGCATCTTCTGCCTCGTGGGCAAGGATATCTCGTTCATATTCCTGAAAATCTTCAAAAAACTCTTCGAACTTGCTGTTTGAGTTTTCGTTGCCCGATAATGTCTTTTTGTCTTTCATTTTCATATCCTCACTCTTCTAATATAATTATAACATAAAAAATACTTTTGTCAAGTTTTTAGATAGTAATTATTCAAAGACTGTTCTTATTGAGTTTTAAGCCAATCTTGTAATATCTGCCAATGATCAAAAGCAAAATCTTCTTTAGGGGGGATCTCATCTAACAAGCACTGCTTTATAGCTTTGGCATCACTGCCTGCTTTAGGTAAACCTTCCGCCTCTACTATAAAGACTGTGGTTACAGTATGAAACCTAGGGTCTCTCTCTGCGGCCGAATAGGTGTAGAACTGCCTTAATTCTACCACTCTTAAAGAGGTCTCCTCTTGGACTTCACGCCTAATACAATCTTCAAGAGATTCGCCATACTCTAGGAATCCTCCAGGAAGAGCAAGGCCATAGGGAGAGTTCTCCCTCTCTATAAGAAGAATCTTGCTGCCCTCTATAAGAATGATTGCATCTGCTGTAGGTATTGGAATCTGAGCTAGTTTTCTTAATTGATAACCATAATAAGATAAAAAACTCTCTTTAAATTCTACGTATGCCGACTTAGTTTTAAACGAAAAAATAATCCTCTTAAGTGAACTACATTTTTGAGTATGACTTAAAATTTCATTAACCATTATCTTGGCAGCTTTTTTAAGCGGAAATCCTCCTGTACCGCAACCTAGGGCAGGCACTGCAATACTCTTAAAGCTTCTCTCTTTTGCAAGATTTAAAGCACTATTGAAAGATCTCCTTATAATGTCCTGGTCTGTTTTAAAATCCATCTTCATAGTTGCTGAATGTATTACCCAATCTGATTTTAGCCGACCTCCGGATGTTACTACAGAGTCACCCAGGCCAATAGGAGCCAGTCTAAGAGCCTCTCTCTCTATTTCATTTCCAGCTTTTCTTTTGATAGTAAGAGCCAATCCTCCACCCATGACTAACTCTGTATTTGCAGGATTGATAATAGCATCAACCCTTAAAGTAGTGATGTCTTCATTTCTAAATTCAATCTCTAAATTATTAATCTTCATAATTTTTTAATTTACTATCTGCTTTACCAGTATAGATCTCTTTCTCACTAGATGCTGTCATATAGATAGGGAGCCTCCTTAAAGAATAATTCTTGCTAATAAATTAGCTATTTAAAAAATGAGTATCAAAACAACTACTGAGATTTTCTGAGGAGATGGATAAGAGAGACGGCTATTGAAATCAAGAGAAGAGTATTGGCAAACTCTAACCAGATCTCGTAATCTCCGGCTGCTACGGTTCGAAACTTTACTATTATTGCACCAGCAAAGAGTAGAATCCCAACCCAAGTTATTAATGCTATATGTCTCATATTAAATCAGATATTGATTTTCTCAGCCACTGGATATATATAGGGCATCTTCCAATACTGGCCCATAAGAACTTGGATTATCCCGATTACAGAGGCTACACTGAAGACCAAGATAGCCAAAAATTGAACTATAGTACCAAAGAAAGGTACAACAGAGAGAACAGCCGCCAAAACTTCACCAATAAATATGATCAGCCCTTGCTTAGCATGAAAAAATGCAAATCTATTATCTTTTTTTAAAAAGAGAGGTACAAAACAGAGAAAGGATATATAAGCAAAGATCGCAAATAATCTGCCTTCTTCAATCTCTCTATCAACATCCAGAATCTCTTTATCTTCCACAGTATTCCTCCTTGATTATTCTCTGAAAAATAATAACAGATAAGGCAGACTGCGTCAAGATGTAGCGTTTAACAGCTTGCCACCGACTCTTCTGTTTTGTGAAACTTTACAGACACGATCTTTGATATTCCAGTATTCTCCATAGTTATACCATAGATGATATCAGCTGTTGAGATAGTACGCTTATTATGGGTTATGACCAAGAACTGGGATAGTCGAGAGAACTCTTCTAGCATCTTTCTATATCTGTCGATATTCGATTCATCTAGCGGAGCATCAACCTCATCAAGAATACAAAACGGAGAAGGCTTAGACTGAAAAATAGCAAACAACAATGACAGAGCAGTAAGCGCTTTCTCTCCGCCTGAAAGCAAGCTAACACCTTGGAGTTTCTTGCCTGGAGGTCTAGCCAATATTTCAATTCCAGCCTCAAGACAATCTATACCTTCTTCTAAAACAAGATCTGCATCTCCGCCGCCAAATAGACGCGGGAAGATCTCTTTAAAAGATGCTCTAACTTGCTGAAATGTTCCCGAAAACATATCACGCGTAGTCTTATTTATCTTTCTAATGGCAGCCTGCAGAGACTCTTTCGCTTCCAGGAGATCTCTCTCTTGATTCTCAAGAAATATCGAACGCTCTTTTAGGCTCTTATGTTCCTCTATAGCAACAAGATTGACCTCACCCATTCTTTCCAATTTTCCCTGAAGATCTTTTAACTCTTCCTCTACAGCCCCTATCTCTACTTCACCTTCAACTTCATCTGGAATATCAGTTATACCATAGACCTGATTAAGTCTCTCTCTTATGCTTTTAATCCTATACTCTTCTTCGTTCATGTTCAAATCCAGACTGTGAGCTTCATCTTTATAAGCAGCATATTCATTTCTTAACTTTATAAGCTCATCCTCTTCTCTCTCAAACTGGGACTTTAAATCTTCATATTTACTTTTATCTTGAGTCAATCTTCCAGCGCCCTCCTCTAACTTGACCTTTAAGTCTTCGTTCTCACCTCTAAGGCGAGATACCTCATCTTCTAACTGACCTATCTTAATACCAATCTCTACCTGCTCATTCTCTCTCTTCTGCTTATCTATATTTAAATTCTGCAGTTCTATCTCAACAGATTTGTATATATCGTCGTATTTCTGTTTTCTCTCTATGTAAGATGCCTCTTTGGTCTCAAGTTGAGCCAGTCCTATAGAAAGCTCATGCTTCCTATCAATAAGCTTAGCCTGACTATCCTGCAAAGATAATAACCTCTCCTCGTCCTTTTTGATTTTAGCCCCGGACTCATTAAGCTCTGTTTTCAATCTATCCCTGCGCGATGCATCGCTGCTAAGTTGAGCTTCTATATCCTCTATATCTAAATTTAATACTTCCTGCTCTTGAGATAGTCTCTCTCTATTAGCCTGCCCTGACTCTAAGGTTTTCTTTAGACCGATAAGATGATCGTTTAATCCGGATTTTCTGACTTCAAAATCAGAGAGCTTATCAGTTACCTGAGAATATTTTTTTTCTGACTCTACTATGCGAACTGATACTTCTTCTAGACTCTTTTTGAGTATCTCAATCTCTTCTTTAAGTCTGCCTATCTTACCATCCCTATCTAATAATCCTAAATCCTTAGTAGGGTCAAATCCTATACCTAGAGTTGGGCCCTGAAAAGCCAGATGGCCTTGAGCTAAAAACCTATAAACCGGGTAATTAAAACTTAATTCTCTAGCCCGCTCAGAATCTTCGACATATAACACATCAGCAACTAACGAAAGGATGGCTTTTTTATCAGCATCAAGTTCTATAAAATAAGCTATGGGAAATGTCCCTTCGATGTATTCAGAGTCTTTAAATTTTAGCTCTGAAAGAACTACGACTTCTATATCGGAGAAACCTTCACTTTTGCAATACTTCAATATATCAACAGCAGACTCTCTCGCATTTACAACTATAGACTTTAATTTTTCACCAAAAGCAAGCTCTACCCTATCTACATATTCCGGAGCCACTCTTATAATATCAGATACCCTGCCCAATACCAGATCTGGAAATCTATTTGCCACAGCCTTAGTCCCTTCGGAATAGCCTAAACCTTTAGAATAGATTTCAAGCCAGCTATCGAGCCTGGCTTCGTAGTTGGCAGATTTTTTCTCTAAATTAACTTTATCAGCCGTTAAAGATTCTCTCCCTCTCTCAATGGTAGTCTTATCATTAAAGATGCCGTCCAATTCATTTTTCAAGATACCGAGCTCTTGATCCTTATCTCTAAGCTCTAGCTCTAATTTCTCCAGCTTAAAGTTCTGCTCCTCTAAAGTAAGGATTATACCACTGCGATTCTCTTTTAATCTCTCAATGCGTATTCTAAGAGATTTAAGTTCACTTTCAAGCTCTAGAAGCAGGTTGTTCTTTTGTGTAAACTCATAATTGTATTCTAATATCTTGGACTTTACCCCCTCTATCTCTTCCTTAATCTCGCTCTCTTCTATAGCTATGCTTTCAACCTCTCTCTTCTTATCGCCTATACCCCGATCTAGGACCTCGCCTTCTTGGTCAAAAGAATCCCTCTCTCCTCTTAACTCTGTCATCTTGCTCTGAGAGAGATTGATCCTGACTACAATATCTTCAAGCTCCTGCCTTAATATATCTATTCTCTCTTTAATCTCTTCTATAACCTGATTATTCCATTCTATCCTCTCTTTGTTTCTCTGCTGCCTAGAAGAAGCATCCCTTAATATATTCTCTTCTTGAGCTATCTTCTCAGAAGATTCAGATATATCGCCTCTCAATGCCTTCGCCAAAGACTCTTTAGATTCCAAGAGTCTCTGCATCTTGCTGGAGTCTTCATTAAACATATTTTTCTTGGACGAAAAAGAAGAGATTGAACCCTTATAAGCTTTTATTTTAGCCGCAGCTAAGATAAGCTCCTTGCTTTTTATATCCTCATAAACAATTTTATAATTCTCTGCCTTACGCGCCTGCCTCTCTAGAGAGGATATCTGACGTCTAATCTCTGAAATAATGTCAGAGACACGCAAGAGATTGTTCTCTGTATGTTCTAATTTACGTAAAGCTTCTTTCTTTTTATTCTTAAAGCGTGTTATCCCGCTTGCCTCTTCAAATACATACCTTCTCTCATCAGGTTTTGAACTTACTATAAGATCCATCTTACCCTGCTCCATAAGAGAATAGGCTTTTGTACCTATTCCAGTGCCAGCAATAAGATCCTGGACATCTTTTAATCTAACAGGAGCCATATTAATCAGATAATCACTATCGCCTGTTCTAAACAATCTTCTGGATATAGTAACTTCACTAAAATCTATAGGAAGTTTGCCGCTTTCATTTGATATCTTTAAGGAGACTTCCGCAAAATTGACCTTATCAGCAAGCTCAGTCCCGTTAAATATTACATCTTCCATAGAGCCGCCTCTAAGCTCCTTTGCACTCTGCTCACCTAAGACCCATTTCATAGCATCGACTATATTAGATTTGCCGCAACCATTGGGCCCTACAATTGCAGTAACACCTGGTTCAAACTCAAGAATGGTTTTTTCTGCAAAAGACTTAAATCCATAAATTTCTAAACTTTTAAGCAGCATAGATATAGCATATAATAAACTAAGTTAAATTTCAATCTTATCTCACCATCTAAATAAGGAGGTGTTTGATGGGTCTTTTCTTAATCTGCAGTTTGATCGGCTTAGGAGGCGGAATATTGAGCGGGGTTTTAGGCATAGGAGGTGCAACGATTATCATCCCTGCCTTGATATATTTTCTGAAATTCAATCAACATCTGGCTCAGGGTACAACCCTTGCTCTTATGGTTCTACCTATTGGACTGCTTGCAGCCTGGACATATTTTAAATCCGGACATGTAGATCTTAAAGTTGCAGCTCTAATATGCATTGGATTTTTAATCGGAGGACTAATCGGTGCTAAGATAGCAGTCTCTATGCCTCAGGAAGCTCTGGGCAGGATTTTTGGAATAGTACTCTTGCTCCTGGGAGCAAAGATGGCTCTTGGAATATGATATTAGAACTGAATATTAGAATAGAGCTGTCTTAATAAAGCGCTTTCTGAAACATCTTCTAAATATGATAAGAGATAACCTTGATTCACTTCGGAGAGAAAAGAGAGCAGCAGCTGTAACTGATCAAAAGCCAGATAGACCTTTGCAACTTTACCTTCTTCAGATATTGAATCGTAGAAACCTAGAGGGCCTAAAATCTGAGGAAATTTTTCCAGGGTTTTCTTAAATAAATCCAGACTTGCCTTCTTATCTATAGTATAAAGTAAGGCTGTAGCATGAGGAGCAGCTATGTCAGATCTAACCCAACCTTCACTTGCATCAAATACACCTAGGGCCGGTTCATAGCAATACTCTCCGTCTTTGCCTTGAGGATCTGCTGCAGCAGAACGGAGCAATGGCACTTTAGAATTTAAAGCATAATCTATTTGAATAGCAGCATAATTGAAATGCGCTTCTTTTAAACCGCAAGAGAGCTCCGTCTCTGGTATAAATAATAACGGCAGCCAAGCTTGAAAAGCACCTTGCCAAGGTTTAAAAAACTCAACCTCCCGGCCATTGCTTAAAGTGTAGCTGCCCCTAGGACAGTTTTCCTTCCTTAAAAGATTATTCCATAGATCTTGAGGTAGGTCAGTTAAGATTAAAGAAGCAAGAGCGGCGATTCTGGATTCAGTATAGAACCTATCCAACCAGAGATAGGGCAGAGGACCGTATCTATAGACTCCATAAAGAAGTCCAGTCTCTCTATCATATAACTCCTCCCATCCAGCACGCTGACTTAAAAGCATAGAGTCTACTTCTTTTTTAATTCTTCTCTGCCAAGCACTCTTAGAATCTGAAAAGGCTCCGGAGACAACCATAAGAGCTAGAGTAAAATTACCATTATCATAACTTGATATAACTCTATCCTCTGCCGCTTTTATCCCTTTTTTTAAATCATACCAATATAGAAGCCCTTTCCATTTCGGAGCCTTCTTGATAGATACTATTGTTTTAAGAAGAGCTCTCCCGGCATCCTCCCTGCTAAAATTATTTAAAACCAGATCTCCTTTTATAATATCGGCCAAAAGAACCATCCAGAAACCTATAATAGAAGGACTGGTATATTTACCGTATTTAAAAGAATTATCGTTTTGAATTGATATATGATCGTAGGGAAATCCGCTGAACTCATCCACGCCATATTTGAAATAGTCATAATTGCAGCCTATAATCCAATCTTTGAACCTCTCTTCCTCTGTTGCGGAGAAAGCATTGCTCACTAAAAATAAAAATACCCCTGTAAGTATATATTTTTTAAGACTCATCACTATTAGGTCGACAATCCTATACTCGGCAAATATAGAACAAACTCTCTTAATAATTACAGCAATCTAAGGTATCGGGTGAGAATTTTAAAAACTTATGTCCCAACTCAGGGTCAAATTGAGTGCTTAGATTAATCTCTATCTCGTTTAAAGCCTCGCTCTTGCTGAAAATTCTACCGCGATAAGAGCGTAATGATGTCATAGCATCAAAAGCATCTACAATCGAGACTAGGCGGGCTTCAAACGGTATCTCCAAAGACCTAAGAGCACTCGGATAGCCGTTGCCATTATATTTTTCATGGTGATACTTCACCACTGGTATCATCTCTTTCATTATGCCCAAAGGTATTAAAATATCCACGCCTTTAGCGGGATGCATCTTCATGTGGTTCATCTCTACCTCTGTTAACTTATCAGGTTTTGCTAAAATATTCTCGGGAATGACAATCTTACCTATATCGTGAATAGAGCAGGCCTTCTCCAAAACCATAATCTCTTTTTGGGGTAAGCCTAAAAACTTAGCAAAATCTCTCGCATAAAAACTTACCCGCTGAGAATGACCCCTAGTATTTTTGCATTTAGCCTCTAAAGCTGCCACCAGAACTTCAAGTGTTCCCAAGTACTTGCTCTGCAGCCTTTGGTACAGAAGTGAATTATTGATTACGATAGAAGCCTGATGGCTCAAAATAGATAAGATGCGAATCTCATCGTCACTGACTAAATGCTCTGGTGCAAAATTACTTAAAACCAATATCCCAAAAATGCTCTCTCTATAATTAATAGGCAGACAGATAAAATCACCGTCATTAAGAATATCTAACTCTTTTTTATTTAAGACAATGTTCTCTACTTTAAGGTCAGACTTTCTTAAAGGGATTCTTTTTTGAGCTACAAGACCAAAGACACCTTCTCCGCTCTTTATCCTCAATCTACTCAAAGCCTTTTCATCAAAGCCTTTAAACATCTGCACAACCATCTCAGATGTAGAGTCATCCAGCAAAAGTAAAGCTATATTTTTCGCTCCTGTAATTTCAGAAGACATATTAACTACAGCTTCAAGCGCTATATCCAAATCAGAGATATTAGTGATAACCTTGGTCACTTCTCCTAAAGCAAATATTTGATTAAGCCTGGATTCAAGCTGCCTATCCAAATCAACCAGATTATTGAGCAGCTCTTTATTCTCTGTAGCAAGTTTTCTCTGCTTAACAGCCCGGGTCACAACATTTAAAAACTTCTCCATATCAAACGGCTTTGTCATATATTCATAGGCCCCGTCTCTCACTGCTTCAATTGCTGTCTCTAGGGACGCGAACCCTGTCATTATCATAATAGGCAGCTCTGGATCTATCTCCCGGGCTTTTTTCAAAACTTCTAAACCGCTTAAGCCGGGCATCTTTATGTCTGTTATCACAAGATCAAAATTACCGTCTTTGATAGCACTAAGAGCTTTTTGACCCTCATTAACTGTTTCAACGTCAAAATCTTCAAGACTTAAGAAGTCAGATATACTATCCAGCAGCCCCCTGTCATCATCTGCCAATAAGATTCTGCCTTTAGGTACCTTCATCTAAGAGCCTTTGAGATATCTTCTATCTTCTCTTTTAAGGGTAATATAATTTTAAAGCTGCAACCTTTACCCAAAACAGATTCCACTTTAATGCTGCCGCCCATACTTTTAATTATCTTCTTGGATATATATAACCCTATACCATTGCCTTCTTCTTTTGTCGTATAGTTAAGCAAAAACAGATTATCCATTTCAGAGTCTGAAATACCCGGGCCTGTATCGGATATATCTATGACCACAGAACTATTCTTATCTTCTTCTATATACGCTTTTATAGTCAGCTGCCCACCGCCAACCATTGCCTCTTTAGCGTTGAGGATTATATTTATCATAACCTGCCTAAGCTGAGAAGAGTCTAAAATCAGATCCGGAATTCTTAAGTCAAAGTTTTTTACTACTCTTACCCCTGATCTATTCAGCTCCGGATCTAACATCTCAATGGTCGTATCAACAAAATCTTTTAAATCAAACCTCTCTTCTCTTTTTTTACTTATACCCAAAAGCCTAAGTAATAGACCGTCAGCAGACTGAATGGAACTCTCAATAAGAGAAAAATGTTTATCTATCTTTGCACTACTGGCCGCAATGCTCTTTTTTATGAAATTAGCTGAAATATTTATTGTAGTAAGTATATTCTTAAATTCATGCACCATAGAGCGGGACAACAGAGCAAAGGGAAGGCGAGAAGCTGTGTTCTTTAAAGATATCTCAAGCTGCTCCCTCTCTTCTTCTGTTTTCTCTAGCTCTGCTTTCAGATCTTGAACTTCGCTATTCTTCTTGAACTTAACTACAGCCTTCCTCAAAGCCTCATCAAGCTCTGCCATGTTTACCGGCTTTAAGAGAATAGATGCAACATCATGATTTAGAAAAGAGATCAACTCTTCCCTTTCCGGCTCAGAAGTTAAAACTATTATTGATGCTAGAGGATGTACATTATTGATCTCTCTTATTAATTCTTCTCTATTGAACCCCTGTAATTCAGAATCAATAACAGCTATCTGAAATTTTATCTTTTTTATAAAAGAGAATGACTCCCAAGGATTTGCAAACGAATATACTGGATAACCCTTATCTTCAAGTACTCCTAAGAAAGCTTCCCGGAGCAATGCATCAGGCTCTAATAGGAAAATAGAATATTCTTTCATCTTAAAATTAAATCCAAAGCCTCAGACCTTGTCTTCTGATTATCTTTAAAAATACCCCGCACAGCCGATGTAACAGTTGTAGTTCCCGGCTTTTTAACCCCTCTCATGCTCATACATTGATGTTCGGCTTCAATAACTACCATGCAGCCCTGGGGCTTAAGTTTTTTCATTATTACTTCAGCCACCTGAGTAGTCAGTCTCTCTTGAACCTGTAAACGTTTTGCAAGAATATCAACTACCCTTACAATCTTACTCAAACCTGTCACCCGATTGCCTTTAGGTATATAGGCGACATGGGCTTTACCCACAAAAGGAAGCAAGTGATGCTCGCAAATAGAATAGAGAGCAATGTCCTTAACCAGGACTATCTCCTGATGGCTATGCTCTAAAAATACCTCCAGCTCTTTAGCGGGATCCTTACCTATGCCGGATAGAATCTCCTCATACATCTGAGCCACTCTCTGAGGGGTCTTCTTAAGATCTTCTCTGTCAGGATCATCCCCGACAGCAGCTAAAATATCTCTTACAGCTTTTTCTATTTTTTTCTTATCCATAACCGCTTATTTTAAAATTCTACGCATAGGATTTCTATGTTTTGAAAAATCCCTTGCCTTATAGAACCTTTCGAATAAATCTAATTTTCCTTTTTCTTTCAATCTTCGGTAGATGCTGACCCAAATGCAATCTCTCTCTTTGTCTAATTCACACTTGCCTGCTTCCATACCGCCGCAAGGTCCATTCAATATCCCTTTAGAACATTGTGTCAACGGACATATGCCTCCGGTATACTCTAAGATACAGTCTCCGCAAGCAGAACAGGATTCAAAGAAGACTCTGGAATCAGGAGAGACCGTACCGGCAAAAAGAGTATTGCAGCCAATATGAACATCTAAATCAATATTTGCATTCTCAATCAGTGACTGTACTCCTAATCCGCAGCTTAATAGAAGGTAGGAATTTGACTCTCTTATCTCTGCACTATGTTTTGAGAGCGAACGCTTAAGCTCTGCAGCTATACAAGGTGCCTGAGGCACTGCATAGCCAGTCACAACGAATCCCGAATCTTCCAATCTTTTTCTAATCTCTAAAACCTCTTTCTCTCCGCCAGTCTTGCAGACAGTAGAGCACTCCCCGCAACCAACTATAAATATTTTTTCATCTCTTTTAAGATGTTTGCTAATCTGATCAAAATTTTTCTGCTCCGTTATAATCACTTAGAGATCCTCTTTAAAATAATTAAACTGACTCAAGACATAGTCTCTACTCTTAGCTATATCATCCAGACCAAGAGCAGGCTTACCATCTTTTATCAAGGGCTTTAATATATCTTCCATATCATTCCCGCAGCTACACTTTTGACTAGTAACGCTTAAAGGCTCAACAGTTCTTGAGAAACAATCCGAACATCTGAAAAGTCTCTTTACTCCGGAAAGCTTACCTCTTTTTGCTATCGGCTGCCCATCTATCTCCACTATATCCATTGCAAAATCTAAGACAGGAGCATTACTTATAGAGGTTCCAACCCCGTAAGAATCTACATAAGGATTCAGCTCTTTAATCTTATCCTCATCTATTCCACCGCTTACTAATATTTTGATATCTTTAAAACCCCTTAACTCAAGCTCCCACTTTACCTCTTTTAAGATCTCTATAAAATTTCCTCTGCGAGAAGCCGGAGTATCTAGTCTGATACCAAAAATCTTATCTTTTAATGCTTCTGCCACATTCAAAGCCTCGAACTTTTCATCATTAAATGTGTCTATCAATGCAATCCGATTTACATCACTATCTATGACTCTATCAAATGCCTCAGTCGCTTTAACTGTATCACCAAAAAGCAGCACTAAAGCATGAGGAATAGTTCCAACAGCCTTTAAACCTAAAATTGCAGCACTTTTAGCACAGGCGACGCCATCGCACCCTCCAAGGTAAGCATTTCTCTCTATCATCGGAGCAATGGCAGGATGAATCCTCCTGGCTCCAAAACTATAGAGAGGCTTGTCCAAAGCAGCAATCTTACAACGCGCAGCCTTGGTCGCAACCCCTGAAGCCTGGCAGAGAAGCCCCAACAGCGCAGTCTCATAGAGACCGAAATCTTCATATCTGCCTTCAATTCTCATCACAGGATCATTAGCCCCAAAGAACGTTCCTTCTCTAACAGCGTAGACATCTATACCTTTTATTTCATTAAGCACCTCAAAAGCCTCCTCTAAGCCGCTGAAGAGACCCCAAGTATACCCTTTGGGCAATAATTTAGCAGTAAACTCAACCGCTACTCTTTTAGATATATTTTCTTTTTTAAGAATCTCTCGGGTTCTTAAAAAATATATATCGCTAACATCGCCCCTTTTTATCTCCTCCGAACTTGCTATATGAAACATGCCATCTCCTGTTTATAAAAGAGATTAAAGCCTTATTGCTTTTGCAACGCGTAATTTTATAACCTCAAGCAAGGGTTCCAACTCTGCTATCTTCTTATCTATTTTTTCCTGATTACTGATCACGGTTCTTAATTTACCTAAAAACCCATCTGGGCTGCTTGCAGAAGATTCTACTATTCTTACTGTAAAAATTACAGCAGCTCCAAGAAGAAGATAAAAAAATATCTTAGAATTACACATCTTACAGTTTCCTAGATATTCTAATCTTGATCTTAATAAGCTCATCATATACATTGTCAAGTTTGGTAAGTACCTCTTCTTGTTTTACTATTAGAAGGTCTATCTTTTCACTTAAAGAGAGCTTACTCTTTGTCTCTGCTGTTAAAGCAACTCTATAGACCAAAATTAGAGATAGTGATAGAACTACAATAAATATTGCCTTTTTAAACCTACTCATATTTTTTCTTCCTCGCTTGCCTCTATATAGACTTCAAAATCTATATTGGGAAAGAGATTGTCTCTTCTTTCCAAAACCTCAAGGTAGGTCTCATCTATTGTATCACTCTCCACCTCTTCATGGAGGCGATTAAACCTGAAGACATGTTCTTTGATTCTCTTTTGAGCATACTCTACATGTGTAGCAGTCTTGATAATAAAAGCCCAATCGCTAGATTGAGCTAGCAGAAGTTCTCTGGCCATCTGGTTAAGCGCCCTTCTCCTTAACCCCGCAACTCCTCTATTTTTAGCTGCTAAAACTTTCATGCGTCCAGCAGCTTTGTGCAAGTGCCTATATACCCAGTCGTTAGAACCATTGAGCCAAAACTCGCTATAGCCCTTATATCCCCAACTTGAGAAAGAAGGCCTCAATACCTGATTTTTAGGGTACTCCCTAAGATAATCCATGGGGGTTATCAGTTTCATAGTTTTCTGATCATGATGAATCTTCTTTATTAAAAATTCGAGAAAGATAGGACCTTCAAACCACCAATGCCCAAACAGCTCCGCATCATAAGGAGCAACTATTATAGGCTTTCTATCCATAAACGTACTTAGGTATTCAACTTGCTTCTCTCTATTAAACATAAAATTGCCTGCATGCTCCGCAGCTTTCTCTCTTGCCTTATCTGGATCATAAAGTTCCTTCTGAAGCGTCTCTCCTGTTATACGGTAATACTTCATACCTGTATTACCGCGGCTTCCATCCGGATTAATGTAAGGCTTAACATAATCATAATCTAAATCAAAACCAACATCTCTATAAAAATCTCTGTAATAGTGGTCCCCGGGATAACCTTCAGCAGCACTCCAAACTGATTTAGAGCTTTCAACGTCTCGCCCGAAAACAGCAACTCCTGATTTACAAAAATAGCCTGAATAGACCCCATAGCGCGGCCTAGGATCAGCAAACAGCACTCCATGAGTATCAACTAAAAAATATTTAATACCTTCTTCTTTTAAGATCTCATCATCATAAGGCTTATATCCGCATTCAGGAAGCCAGATACCTTCTGGTCTCCTCCCAAAAGCCTCTTCGTAAACACCTACGCCGACTCTGACCTGAGCCTTAACAGATTCTCTGTTTACCATCAAAGGCATAAAACCATGAGTTGCCCCGCAAGTAATTAACTCTAGAAAGCCGGCATCTTGATACTCCTTAAAAGCATCCAGAATATTTTTGTTATATCTGTTTAAGAATATATCTTTGGATCTCCTGAATGCATCTAGATACATCTCAGAGAGCCTTTTAACTTCAAAATTACCTTTGTTGCGCTGAAGCTCTTTCTGAGCCAGTTCAATGGATTTATCCAAATGCTTAAGATATCTATCTTGAAGCATAGAATCTCTCAACATGCTTATCAACGTAGGAGTAACAGACATGGTCAACCTAAATCCAACACCTTCATCTCTAAGGCGCCTGAACATTTCTATAAGAGGGATATAGGTCTCTGTTATGGCCTCAAAAAGCCAGCGCTCTTCTATGAACTCATCATATTCAGGATGTCTGACATAAGGCAGATGGGCATGTAAGACTATCGAAAGATACCCTTTATTTTCCATATCTCTACCTCTTGTCCTCTAAACTGCCTTTGGTGGAAGAAGAAATAGTATCCAGCCTTCTCTGTTTAAGGACTTTTTGCAGCTCTTCTGAACTAACACCAACACCATAGCCCCCGGATAAAGCAAACATCTTCCAATAATCCTCATCTACTACCATCCACTCTTCATCCACTAATTCAGATGGTCCATACCTAGGAGTAACAACTACGTTAGAGCGAATAATGGTAAAGAATTTACCGCTATCTGTTCTCAATCCAACCTCAGCAACATAACTTCTGCCTGAGTCCTTAACGTTGATATACCAGCACTCTATAAAAGGAGTAAGTTCTATATCAAAATAACTGTTATAACTTTTAGAATCTTTAAATTCAACTCCGGTTACATCATAGACTCTTAGAACCTCCTTATAGCCTGAGCTTCCGCATCTTAAACGAGTATCTTCCCAAAGCTGACCTCTAATCTCCCAATAAGAGAACAGCCACCAAGGATCCCTCACAAGCAACGCGAGACTATCTTCGCCATAGTGATGTTTGATCTCCGGACTCTCTGAGCCTATCTGACTTCTAGGCTCTTCACCACGATCAGTAGTTCCAGCCTGGAACTTAGTTAGCTCAATAAGCTCTTGAGAGAGACTCTCTTTGGCAATCTTCTTTATCTTAAGAGTCTTTTTCTTCCTTAAATCCGGCTTAGAAGTTTTTTTCTTTGGCTTTATCTTTTTAACGATTTTATCCCGCTTTATCTTCTGCTCAATCTTACCTTTGACTTCTGCTTTTTTGGCCAAATCTTTAGAAAGAATCTTTATCAGCTCTGCCTTTTTAAGTATAGAGACACCTTTAATCTTTCTCTTTTTTGCAAGCTCAAGAAGCTCTATTCTTTTCAATTTAGTTAAATCTTTACCCATAATACAATCCTCCTACTAAATTCTCAAACATTCAAACTCTTCTCTATTCTTAGCAACTGCTTTAAGAATCTCTCTCTCTACTCCATTATTAAACTCAACCTCAATCTCAAGAGCTGCTCCTCTCTTACAATGCGCAGCAACAATTTCAGCTGCCAATGGATATATATTATCTCTCATATCGCTCCCTACTGCAAGAGCCAAAGGACCCTTTATATCTAAAGGCTCTAACCAAGGCAGAGATAACCTCTTAGAGACAGATAGAAGCATGTTGTTCTCTCTTTCATCCCGACCCACGATAAGCTTAAGACTCTCAGACAACCTAAAATGTCTGCCTAATTTAAGTAAGTATATCTCATCTAAAGAAGGGTCTCCAGTCTGCTTGAGTAGGTCTTTAAGTCTTCGGCTAAATCCCGGATCTGTCAAAAGACAACCTCCTGAGGGAGTAGGATAATCTTTTATCTTATATTTTTCGACAAGCTCAAACTGCTTTTTCCGGGAACGCCCCTGAATATTGAAAAACTCCTCTCTTTCAACCCAGCCTCTCTCTTCAGGTATTGTAAGGGGCAATACTCCTGCCGAAAGAGGCCTTAATATCAATCTATCCAACCCTGCCTCTTGCTCTATTTTAAAAAGCGTAGATCTGTTCTGCGACATAGGGCGCTCTCCTAAAACTTCACCTGTTATAATATATGAAGCACCATATTGTTTAAAAAGCTCTTTAGCCTTTTTGAACATAAAGATCTTACAATCTATGCAGGGATTTATATTCTTGCCAAAACCATGTTTTGGATTCTTAAGAAGTTCTAAATACTCAGAACCCAACTCTATAATATTGAGCTTAAGGCCAAAGAATTCTTTAGATGTAGTCTCCAGTAATTCTTTAAGCTTACATTTATCATCGGGACGGCAATGGCAAAACGGAATATGAAAAAACAGTGCCTCAAAAGAGGCAGCCTGCTCTTTTAAAATAGCTCCTGCAAGCATAGAATCTAAACCAGAGATTAATAATAGACCTTTGTTTTTCAAAGCAGACGTTACTCTTTATTTAATTTATTCTCGATACTATACTTAACATGCTCAAATAGAACATTCTTTACCTTGTCAGGGGGCATGACAACAAAATAGTGACTAACTATAGCATCTGCAACTTCCTGGGTCAAGATGCCAACCTTAATACTATCTGCCGCCAAATATATCGCATTACTCTCCCTGCAATAGAAAGCTTTGGTTTTAAGTTCTTCACCAAAAAGTTCAAAAAATTCATTCTCTAAGTTTTTTTGAGTCAAAAATATTTTTATATCTCCATGATAGCTATAGAGATGCATGTCTAAAATATCGGAGACCTCCTTAAAAAGTGAATCTATGTTCTCCGCCAATACTTCTCTGGGACTGCCGCCTCTAAATATCTGACTGCTGCTGTCCTGATAGAGGTAGAAGTTTGATCCAAGCTTGATCTTATAAGCAACGCCTAGAAGATCAACGCCTTCCTGAGCATATATCGTAAAATATTCCCCGCTGGATTTTTCAACCAAATCCTGTGCATAGATAGAGATTGATAAGAATAGAAAAAATAAAACTAAAAGATTTCTAAAGCTGCTTATCCGCATAAGATTATTGTCAAAACTTAAAGCGATTAAGAGTATTTTTAATCTTGTCTAACCTGTTTATAAATGGACTCCTCTTATCCTCTTCTACTATATTTTCGCTTAATAAGGTTTCTAATTCTTGGATGCTGGAGCCAAACGTATTGAAATAGAATCTCAACCTCGCCTTCATATCATTTAAAGATTCTGCAATGCTCTGAAGCTGATCATCTCCCCTAAGCTTAAAATCTGAGCGAAAATCACCGTCAGCCATAATCTCAAACTCTTTCTGCAAGCGATATAGCGGACCGGCTATCTTATGAGAGATAAAGAGGGTCAACATAATCGTAAATAGACCCATAAAGACCATTACGACAACGATGGTTTGTATTAAGATTGGTGCTATGAAGTCGGCTGTGGATTTAACAACTGCCTCTGTATTCTCAAAGCTGACCGTAGTTGTCCTAGAGGCAAACAGATAAAGCAAGCCTGCGGTAATAGCAGAGCTTAACACCACCAGAAGGCAAAATTTGATTATAAACTGCACCTGAAACTTTCTATCTATAAAATATATCCTTCTCTTTCTATCTTTCATTCTACTCCTCCTTCTTTATTCAAGACCATATCGTAATCAATCTCTATCGCAGAACATTCTTTGACTTCATCAAGCCAGTCATTTAAAGCCCTGGTCTGTTCTCCTCGCAAAAGCTGCCACTTGACCTGCTGGTAGATCTCATCCAACCTCTTATCTGTAAGACCTTCTTCCAGCATTTCATCATAACGATCTCTTACTTGAGAGTCCGAAATATTTACCTCCGAAGCTAGCTCTTTAGATTTTAAATCTACTATCAGTTTGAACAGAAGCTGCTCATAATAATGCTGAAGAGCACCTAAAAACTCTTCACTTTTATGAAGACTTAACTTTTCTGCTTCTTGCAAAATCAACTTTTTGCTTATTAGTGCTTCTAATACTCCTTGTCTAGAATCTAATGTATCAGGCCTTTCTGCATTCATCTTGGCAAAATAGTTTTCAAATTCATCCAGAGTCATCGAAAAATTATTAATTCTTACAACATGGGAGTCTTCTCTGAAGTAAACTCTAAAAACGTAAAAGAGCACGACTAAAACCATAAAGATAACTGTAATGCCTATCAGCTTTTTCATAATCAATATCCCTCGCTTTTTATTTTCTCTTTAATATATAGCATTTTTGATTATTTTGCACCAAAATACTTAAATATAAAATTGACTTTTATCT
Organism: Candidatus Kaelpia aquatica; assembly: GCA_030765335.1. Taxonomy (NCBI): domain Bacteria; kingdom Pseudomonadati; phylum Candidatus Omnitrophota; genus Candidatus Kaelpia; species Candidatus Kaelpia aquatica. The sequence goes on from JAVCCU010000008.1 coordinate 58,325, forward strand.
TTTTTTAATGTAATTTTTAGAGAATTCGGGGCTGTAGCTCAGCGGGAGAGCACTACGCTGGCAGCGTAGGGGTCGAGGGTTCAAATCCCTCCAGCTCCAAACGGAATAGAATTAGAACTAGAACTCTTTTAGCAATTGAAAAATAAGAGAAAAGACGTTGTAATCATCCTAATAATATCTCTCCTGATCTTTGTATCAAATGTATCGGCTGAAAAAATCATGGTCATCCCTGTTAAGGGGGTAATTGATTTAGGACTCTCCACTTTTATTAAAAACTCTATAGAACAAGCAGAGACTCGAGATATAACTACTATTATTTTAGAGATGGATACACCCGGAGGCAGAGTAGATGCTGCTGATATAATCTGTGAAGCTATACTCAATTACCAAGGCAAAACTATTACTTTCGTAACCAATCAAGCCTGGTCTGCAGGAAGCATGATCGCATTATCAACAGATAAAATAATAATGCGGCCTGCAGCAAGTATAGGTTCTGCAGAGCCCAGGCAAGGAATATCAGGAGAAAAAACAGATGAGAAGATAGTCTCTGCCTTAAGGGCACGATTTAAAGCCTTGGCTGAGGAGAAAAATCATAATACTGCCTTAGCTCAGGCTATGGTTGATAAAGATATCGTGGTATTAAAAATACTTCTTAATGATCAAACTCTTATCGTTACAGAGGAAGAGCTTAATGAAAAAATAGCAACCGAAGAAGCTGAGGTCAAAATTTTAACCACTATATCTGAAGAGGGTAAACTCCTAAATTTAAGCGCAAAAGATGCAAAGAAATATAGCTTGGCTAAAGAAATATGTGAAAATAGAGAGACTCTGATCACATATTTAGAGATAGAGACACCCGAGATAATAGAAGGGAGTCCTAGCTGGTCTGAAAACCTAGTAAGATTTATCACTCATCCTATACTATCTTCACTCCTTTTAGGCATTGGATTCTGGGCCATAATGCTTGCACTAAGAATACCAGGTCTAGGGCTTCCTGAAATTGCAGGAATAAGTGCACTGGGGCTTTTCTTCTGGGGCCATAAGCTAGCAGGCTTATCAGAATGGTTAGATATACTCCTTGTTATCATAGGTCTAGCCTTGATCTTAGTCGAGCTCTTCATAATTCCGGGATTTGGACTAACAGGAGCAGTAGGGGCTTTAACCTTACTGGCAGGAATAGTCCTTACGTTGACAAACCACCCCATATATCCACCGATTGAGGGGCTCAATAGAGCATCTGGAATAATGCTCTCGTCTCTCTTCATCTCTCTTGTCATGTTATTTATAAGTCTAAAAATATTTCCAAAAACAAAGTTCTGGAATAGATTAATTTTAGAATATCAACTAACAAAACCTAAGATAGAAGATGGATCTACAATGTTAGATAATGGAACTGCCGTATCTGACTTAAGACCCGTGGGAAAAGCTAAGTTTGGGAATAAGATATATGATGTAGAGACCCTGGGTGACTATATTCAAAAAGGAGAAAAAGTGAAAATCATCTCAAAACATGGTAATATAAGAAAAGTAAAAAAAGCATGAATATACTTAACAATATCTTTACTATACTATTTGGACTCATAGCTTCAATAGTTTTCTTCCTGATGGAGCTTTTTATAATTCCGGGGTTCGGCATAATGGGTATGCTGGGTATTACAATCCTCGCAATTACAACTCGCCTTGCCTATAAGAATCTAGGACCAGAAGCTGGAATATATACCCTGCTTGCCGGTATTTTTCTTGCAAGCTTATTTGTATACTATTTTATTAAGAGACAGCTCTTTAAAAAGACCACTCTGCAGTATAGATTGACAAAAGAAGACGGCTATGGGATAAGGAATCTATTAATAAAAGAGTATATCGATAAAGAAGGTATAGCGATAAGTGTATTGAGGCCTGTGGGCATCATAGAGATAGACGGCGAAAGACTTGATGCTACAGCAGAGGGAACTTTCTTTCTTGAGAAAGGTTCTAAAATAAAAGTCGTAGGCATAGAAGGCAATAGATTAAGAGTTCAAAAAACAGAGGAGGTTTAGCATGAACATGGCGATTCTTTTCTTAATAATCTTTGGAGGGTTTTTTCTCTTTGGCTATTTTATCCCACTAAGGCTCTGGGTCGCAGCACTTGCCGCAGGAGTAAAGTTAAATCTATTAAGCCTCGTTGGTATGAGGCTTAGAAAAGTAGACCCCAACATTATAGTCCCTTCTCTTATAATGCTGCATAAAGCAGGCTTGGCAACAGAAATAAATCAGATGGAAGCTCATTATCTTGCCGGCGGAAATGTATTAAATGTAATAAAGGCTCTTATATCGGCCGATAAAGCTGAGATAGTTTTAAACTTTGAAAGAGCGGCGGCAATTGACCTTGCAGGAAGAGATGTGCTAGATGCCGTCAAAACATCGGTTAACCCTAAGGTTATTGATGCACCAAGAGAGGGCATGATTGCAGCTGTTGCTAAAGATGGGATACAGGTTTTGGCTAAAGCACGTGTTACGGTAAGAGCCAACCTTGATAGACTCGTAGGAGGCGCGACTGAAGAAACAATCATAGCAAGAGTCGGAGAGGGAATAGTTACAACAATAGGCTCGTCTGCATCCTATAAAAATGTGATTGAAAACCCAGACTCTATATCCAAAACAGTTCTAGATAAAGGCCTTGATGCAGGGACTGCATTTGAAATTCTTTCTATAGATATCGCAGATATAGACGTTGGTAAAAATATCGGTGCTCAACTACAGACCGATCAGGCAGAGGCTGATTTAAAAGTAGCTCAAGCAAAAGCAGAGACACGTCGGGCTATGGCTGTTGCACAAGAACAGGAGATGAAAGCAAAGGTACAAGAGATGCAAGCAAAGGTGGTAGAAGCAGAGGCCCAAGTCCCGCTTGCAATTGCAGAAGCATTTAAGAGCGGCCACCTAGGAGTTCTTGACTATTATAAAATGAACAACATCCAGGCTGATACAAAGATGCGATCGAATATTGCAGGAGATATACAGCCAAAAAAAGAAGATAAATAAAAACAATGGCAGATCTGTTAATAGTATTATTCTTGATTGTTTTCTGGGTGATATCTTATACCTTGAAGCAATCAGGCAAACCAAGCACTCAGTATAAAGAGGACAATGAATTAGAGCATCTTTTTAGATTTCCGAAACTCAATATAATTCCAGAAGCTCTAAAACAAGAAGATAAAAAGATAGAGCAGAGAGTAATCAGCAAGATAGAGCCTGATCAAAGATCGGAAGTAGTTAAAAGAGGGGTTGTTCTCCCTGAACATCAAACCGGCACTTCAAAATTTGATTCTGGAAAACTTTACCGGGATATGCTAGAATCCAAAACTTCTTTGAGGAATTCTATCATTATCAAAGAGATATTAGATAATCCGGTATCTTTACGATGATTTAAGCCAGGGTGGCGGAATGGCAGACGCGCGTGATTCAAAATCACGTCTCCGTAAGGGGGTGGGGGTTCAAGTCCCCCCTCTGGCAAAATAAAAAACCAGATCTAAAATCTGGTCTATTTTTTTTAGTCCCCCCCACCGGTGGCCAAGCCTTGACTTATTTATCGCACATAATAAATACTTTGTCAAATTTGTAAATAACTTTTTATTAAATAAAATATTATAGACTCAATTGCTTATAGGGAGTTAAACTTTACCGCTAAGAATATAGATGCCAAAGAGGATGAGCATAGATCCGGCTGCTATTTCAATTACTCTTAGACTCTTCTTAATCTTGCCAAATAGAGTGAGGAACCATGATAACGATAAAGCAGAGATCAAAAAAGGCAGAGAGAGACCTAGGGAAAAAAAGAGTAGCAATAAAAACCCTCTAAATAGATCGGCCTTTATACTTGCAACTGTTAAAACAGCAGCCAAATAAGGAGTAGCACAAGCAGTAAAGCTGAATGCAAACACTACCCCAACAAATATTATCCCTATTATCCCTGCAGGTTTTTTCCGCAGCGAAAAATTTAGCGCAGGCAAAAACTTTAATCTGCTGTAAAACAAAACGTAAAGCCCCAATAAAACTATTACTACTCCGCCTATTCTCTGAACGGGAAACTTTAATCTAAATATAATTTCTCCCAACAGAGAAGCTCCAAGACCCAGAGATATGAATATACAAGAGAAGCCTAATAAAAAAAGAAGGGTGTAGATAACCATCCTCTTGCGTAAACAAGCGGGGTTTTCTTTCATCTCATTAAAAGAGATACCGCTTATAAAAGAGAGGAAAGAGGGAATGAGCGGCAAAATGCATGGTGAGAAAAAATAGAATACTCCGCCTAAAAAAGCCATAATGAATGATATGTCATTCATTGATTAAAGCCTGCAAAAAACCAATTATTTCAGGCTGATTCCAGTCTATAGCCCCAGGAATCTTGGCAACAGCCCTGAAGTCTTTATCAATAATAAACGAGCTGGGTAAACCAAACACACCATACTTAAGAGCCGATAACCCATAATCATCAGAATAGACTGGGAAATCTGCGCCTTTCTGTTTTAGATAACTTTCAATAGCAAGTTTTTTATCTCCCAAGAAAAGTGGTATAAACTCTATCTTAGATCTATCTAGAGAGGGAACAAAGGTCTTTAAAAAATCAACTTCGGTATCACAAGCACTACAACTTATAGTTCGAAAATTAACTATTATTACCTTACCTTTAAAATCCGAAAGACTGTAGTCTGACCCATCTAAATCCTGAAAACTAAAATCCTTTGCCGGGACCCTCTCGTCTTTAGAAGGAATTTTATTAGTTGCTTCGGCTGAAAAACCTTCTTGCTTACTATTTGAATAAATTAAAAATCCTATTCCGGCTAACAAGACAATTAAAATAGGGGTTAATTTTTTCTTAATTTTCAAACTCCTACCCCATAACAACCTTTACCTCATGCTCTTCGCCGTCAGAGAGAGGTTTTAGAATATTAGATTCTTGTTTTATACCATCAAGGTAGACTTCTCTTACCCCAGTTGATACTCCGCTTGAATTATCAACTTCTATATTGTAGGCTGAACCTCTAAAGACTCTTCTTACTTTAAAACCGCTCCAACTAGAAGGGATACAGGGGTCTATCAGGAGCCCGTCAATCTCTGCTCTTATTCCAAGAATCCAGTTTGTACTTGCATGAAAAAACCAGGCTCCGCTTCCAGAATACCAAGTCCAGCCTCCACGCCCGTAATTCTCTGAATCCGGACCATCTACATTGCCCGCAGTGACATAAGGCTCTACGCAATACAATTCAGGGTCCATGCCCCGCTTTGCTGGAGAGAACCTAGAATAGACTTCATAAGCCATATCCCCATTTTTAAGGACGCACTCTGCGATAATAGCCCAGCATGCTGCATGAGTATATACACCGCCATTCTCTCTAACTCCTGGAGCATAGCGAGACAGATATCCTATCATAGGATCAGGCTTCTTGTATGCAGGATAGAAAAGTACCGGACCATAATCATGGAGCAGATGCTTCTCAACGCTTTCCATTGCTCTCTTTTTTCTCTCTTCATCAGTTGTATTATGCATCACGGCCCAAGTCTGAGCATTAAGAAATATCTTACCCTCTTCACAGCTCTTACTACCCATAACCTCGCCACTATCTTTAGTGGCTCTTATAAACCACTCTCCATCCCATCCATGCTCATTGATTGCTCTTTTTAGATCCTGTGCTCTTTTTAAATAATTTTCCGCTCTTTCAGTGTCAGATCTTTTTTGACAAAGTGAAGCAAAATCCTGGAGTATCTTATATAAGAAATGCCCTAACCAGATACTCTCTCCTTTCCATTTTAGTCCTACAGAGCTCATCCCATCATTCCAGTCACCTTCACCTATTAAAGGCAATCCTCTCTCTGAAAAACGTGACAAGACCAGATCTATTGCCCTTACACAATGCTCATATAGGGTCTCTTCATTTTCGTCATCTACATATGGTTGAGACTGATCTAAGATAGAATAGTCTCCAGTCTCTTTAATATAGAAAAAACTGATATATGCCATCCAAAGCAAGTCGTCTGTCATAGCTGTCTTGGCTCCCGTCTCAAGCAGCGGATGCCACCAATGATATACCGCACCATCTTTAAATTGATGCTTTGCATGTAGTAAAATCTGTTTTCTCGTAAGCTCCGGCTTAAGAGGCAGAAAAGCCAAAGAGTCCTGCAATTGATCTCTAAATCCATAGCCGCCGCTACACTGATAGTAGGCAGTCCTAGCCCAAATACGCGCAGCAATTGTCTGATAGCGAAGCCAATAATTCGTTAAAACATCGAATGACTTATCTGGGGTTTCTACTTGAAAAGGTACTAAGAATTCTTCCCAAAAATTAATAGTTCTATCAAACTCTTGTTCAACATTTTCTAAATCAGAGTACCTCTTTATTAAATCCTTGGTCTTATTATCATCTTTATTAAAACCGGTGAGAAAAACTACCTCTCTCTCTTCGCCAGGATTAAGTTCTAAATCAACCTTTAAACTGGCTATTGAGTCATTCCACTTGCCAACTTTATTTGAAAGTTCTCCCTTCTCTATGCTCTCGGGATTAGCAAAAGACCTATAGCGCCCAAAAAAGTTTCTCTTATCACCTTCATAACCCGAAGGTTTAACATTGACGCTATGAAAACCATCTCCTGTAAACTCTCTTGAACCTGTCGATATAAAAGAGGGGACCGGAATCTTCCTCTTCGTTGCAAATATACTATTTAGCTCTTCATCGTAAGATGTTTCGATAAACGTTCTTTGAAACTCTCTATGAGTATCAGTTCCACTGCCAAGACACCACTCTAGGTAGCTAAAGATGCTTAGGCTTCTTGATCTATCAGAGACATTCTTTATCTTTACCTTCCAGATCTCAAGCGGCGAATCTTGAGGAACAAACATTGTGACAATACTCTCTATCCCTCTATATTCAGTGTGATATGTAATATAACCTATTCCATAGCGAAGCTCAAACTTATCAAACTCTATCTGGCAAGGCTTATAGAAAAGAGACCAGAAATCACCCTCTTCGTTGTCTCTTAAATATAGGAACTTACCCCATTCATCTCTGACCAAATCCTGAACCCAGGTCGTTAAGCGTGAAATCTGAGAATTGCCCCACCAGCTAAAACCGCATCCTGTTTGTGAAAAAACAGCCCCGTAATCAGGGTTTGTTATCACATTCATCCAGGGCATGGGAGTTTTGGGAGATTTTAATATATACTCTCTGCCGTTATCAGCAAAAAACCCATACTTATTCTCTAATATCTTTTCGCCCTTATAATAACTTTCGATGTCATTTAAAACCGGGCACCCTGTATGGTTCATACTTCTCCTCCTATCTCTCTTTACAAACAA
>JAVCCU010000009.1 GCA_030765335.1 Candidatus Kaelpia aquatica
ATTAAAAGTGCAGCTTCAGAACAAGAGATTGATTTAGTTACTTCAGATGTAAAATCCACATGACCAGGAGTATCTATTAGATTCAGCTGGTAATTTTCGCCACCATATTTATACCAAAGTCTTACCGCAGAGGCTTTTATCGTTATACCCCTCTCTCTCTCTAGCTCCATATCGTCTAAGATCTGAGCTTTAAATTCACGCTCCGTTATAGCTCCGGTATGCAAGAGCATCCTGTCAGCCAAAGTAGACTTACCGTGATCAATATGCGCTATTATAGAAAAATTTCTTATTAGTCTTTTATCCATCAGGTTTTATTACTTTATCGATAGTGCAAACTTACTGCCGAAATCAAGTAACTCCTTAACTTTTTTAATTGATTTTGCCTCTGAATAAATTCTCAATATCGGCTCAGTACCTGAGAGTCTAAAGATAAGCCAGCTGCCGTCTTTAAGTGTAAACTTAACACCGTCATAATCCTCGCAACCCACAACATCATAACCCGCTATATTCTTAATCTTCTTACGCTTGAACTCTTGAAATAATTTTGGTTTCAAATTTTCCGGATAATGTATATCTATTCTCTGATAATGATATCTCCCAAATTGCTTCTCAACGCTTACGATAATCTCTTCAATGCTTTTATTTTCATAAGCCATCATCTCAATGAGCAGCAGTCCGCTTAAAATACCATCTCTTTCGGGTATATAGTTTTTAAATCCAATTCCGCCTGATTCTTCACCCCCTATAAGAACATCTTCCTTTTGCATTATCTCTGCAATATACTTAAATCCTACCGGAGTCTCATAGAGTTTAAGCTCGTAATGAGCAGCTATATTCTTTATCAGAGAACTATTGGAGAGGGTCTTGACTACTGCGCCGCTCTCTTTTCTATTTTTGACAAAATGTATCAAAAGAAGCGCCATTATCCAGCCTGGCGTTAAAAATTTACCCCCTGGCAAGATTGCTCCTATCCTATCTCCATCTCCATCGGTTACAACAGCAAGATCATGCCTTCTCTTTTTCATCTCTCTTATTGGCAAATCCAGATTCTTAGGTATCGGCTCAGGGCTTATTCCGCAAAAAGAAGGGTTTATCTCACCTCTAATTGTATCTACTGAGAGCTTAGTATTTTTGAACAATTCTTCTATTAAGTTTCCACCAGCCCCATGCATAGAATCATGCATAATTTTAAAAGACTTATTCTTTATCAAGCTAAAGTCTACATAAGACTTAAGATGCCTTAGGTAGTCCTGTTTAAATTCAATCTCTCTTATTTTCTTTACTTTCTTAGCCTCTTCAAAATCAAGCTCCCTTAAAGCTGAAGCTCCGACCAGTCTTTCCACTCTTTTTGTTTCCTCCCTCGAAGCAGGTGCGCCTTTTGCGGTCTTTATCTTTATACCATTGAAATTATAAGGGTTATGACTTGCGGTTATCATGAGTCCCCCTGACAATTTATTGCTTATTATTGCCAAGCAAAGCGAAGGAGAAGGAAGAGCTGTTTTAAACAGATCAACTTTTATTCCGTTTCCAGCCAATACTACTGCAGCTGCCTTTGCAAATTCAGGAGATAGAAACCTGGTGTCAAAACCAACCGCAACCCTTAAACTGCTGCTCTTTTTTGATTTCAAATTATCAGCATATGCCTGCGCCAACCTCTTTACATTTTGAAATGTATACTCATCTCCAATAATAGCACGCCATCCATCGGTACCAAACCTTATCATCTAACTCCTCCTCTATGATTAGATATATTATCCTTAAGTTTAGCTATAGCTTCTCTTCTGTCAACAGCCTTAAGTATATAGTTACCCGCAACTAAGATATTACACCCCGCCTCTAGCGCAAGAGCTGAAGTCTCTGCATTTATGCCGCCATCTATCTGAATATCGCCTTTAAAACCATACTCTTCTCTTAATGTTCTTACCTTATCTAAGACCTGGACTATAAAAGCTTGTCCACCGAAACCTGGATTAACCGACATGATAAGTATAAAATCTAAGTCTATATTAACTAATATCTCTTTAAAATAAGCAACATCTGTAGGCGGGTTAATTGTTAAGCCCTTGCGAACTTCTTTTATTCCACTATATACTTTTACAAGTTTTTTTAAATCCAGTCTATTTTCTTTTAAAAATGCTTCGACATGGAAGTTTATTATATCAGCTCCGGCATCTATAAACTTCGGAATAAAAAACTCAGGATCTTCAATCATAAGATGTACATCCAGTACTAGATCGGTAATATTTCTGATATCTTTAACTACTCCAGGTCCTATTGTTAAGTTTGGGACAAAATGACCATCCATAATATCTATATGAAAAAAATCTGCCCCTTTAGCTTCTAAATCCTTTAAATCCAGTTCTAAATTAGCATAGTCTGCAGACAATATTGAAGGTGCAATCTTAATATCTGGATAGTACAACATTATATTTTACCTCCTGTTCTCTTTTTAGAATAGAGCGTTATATTTTGTTTAAATTTATATTCTAAATCTTAAGTATCCTCAATATCCCTTTCACTTCTGAGCCTTTCCAAGTATGACTGTAAAATTATCTGAGCAGCCACTTTATCGATTTGAGATTTTATATTTCGGCTATTTAAACTCTTTAGAGTATTTTCAGCTTCTTTTGTAGAGTAGCGCTCATCCCAGAGAGTCACCTTTACTTCTCTATTCTCACTAAGAATTTTGGCAAACCTTTTTATCTCCTGAGATAATTTAGAATCCTCGCCTTGACTATTCAGAGGATTACCTATTATAACCTCATCTATCTCATAGCTGTTAAAATATCTGGAGAGCTTGCTTAAAAGGTCTGTCTTACCTCTAATGTAGAGAGTATCTAATCCCTGAGCAAATATTCCCAAAGGGTCAGATATAGCTACTCCGACTCTCTTAGCTCCAAAATCAAGCGCTAATATTCTACTCATCAAGAGCCTTCCTTATTTTTTTGGAAAACAATGCTATCTCTTTTATTGTCCTACTCCTCTCTCCTGTATTTTTATCAATTATTTTAATAATTGCACTACCTATAATAACTCCGTCGGCTATCTTTTTAATCTTTAACACCTGACTCTCTTTTGAGATGCCGAAACCAACGCAGAGCGGATTAGAGACCATTCTCTTTACCTTTCTTATCCTGCTAATGGTATTACTTGAGAATATATCCCTGGTACCGGTAACCCCAACTGAAGATATGTAGTAAATAAAACCGCTGCACTCTCTGTCTATCTTTTTGATTCTATCTATTGACGTAGTAGGTGATATAAAAGATGCTAGAGCAAGATTAGAGCTCTTTGCTTCCTGAGTAAACTGACCTGCTTCCTCTAGCGGAAGATCTGGTATCACAACTCCGCTTAACCCGCAATCCCAAGAAAGCTTAAAGAATCTATCTTTACCCAATGCCAAAATAGGATTATAGTAACTCATAAAGAGAACCGGAATATCTATACTGCTTTTTATCTTGCCTAACTCAAAAAATGCCTTCTGAAGTGAAGCCCCTTTTTTAAGAGATTTAGCAGAAGCATTCTGGATAGTAGGTCCATCTGCAACAGGATCAGAGAATGGTATTCCTATCTCAATTGCATCGGCACCGTTCTCTTGCAATATCTTTAAAAGATCATTAAACAGCGTTAGGTTCGGATAGGCAAATGTTATATAGGGTATAAACAGCTTCTCGCCTCGAGAAACTTTTCCTTTTAATTGCTTTTGAAGATCCGTCATGTTATATACTCCTTTACGATATCTATATCCTTATCTCCTCTTCCTGAGAGAGATATAATTACAATATCTCTAGATCTAAAACGAGCTTTGTTCTGAATAATATAGCCTATTGCATGAGCAGATTCCAAGGCAGGGATAATCCCCTCTAGTTCAGAGAGAGATTTAAATCCTAAGAGCGCTGCTTTGTCGGTTACCGCATGGTATTCTGCACGCTTTATCTCTTTATAGTAAGAATGCTCTGGACCAACACCTGGATAGTCAAGTCCGGCTGATATTGAATGGGCACTCTCTATCTGTCCATTTTTATCTTGGAGAAGATAGCTCTTAGAGCCTTGAAAGACCCCTATCTTCCCTTTACAGAGAGTAGCTCCATGTCTATGCGTATTCAATCCGTCTCCGGCTGCTTCAACACCAATAAACTTCACCTTCTTATTTTTAAAAAAAGGATGGAACAATCCGATGGCATTACTCCCCCCTCCTACACAAGCTATAAGGTAGTCAGGCAATCTCTTCTGGGCTCTCTCTATCTGCACTCTAGTCTCTTCTCCTATTACTGTCTGAAAATCCCTTACAATCATCGGATAAGGGTGGGGGCCCATAACTGAACCTATAACATAGTGGGTATTCTCTATATTGGTAACCCAATCTCTCATAGCTTCGTTTATTGCATCTTTTAAAGTACGGCTACCAGAGACTACCTCTGTGACTCTAGCCCCCAAAAGCTTCATCTTAAAGACATTTAAACTCTGCCTCTCTATGTCTTCCTTCCCCATATAGACAACACAGGGTAAACGGAACAATGCTGCTGTTGTTGCTGTAGCTACACCATGCTGACCTGCTCCTGTCTCTGCTATTATACGTTTTTTGCCCATCATCTTTGCCAAAAGTACCTGAGCAATCGTATTGTTTATCTTATGAGCACCTGTATGCGCAAGGTCTTCTCTCTTAAGGTAGATCTTAAAGCCTAATTTTTTAGAAAGGTTTTGGGCAAAATATAAAGGCGTCGGTCTTCCGGCATAATCTTTAAGATGGAGATCGAGCACACTCTTAAACTTCTTAGTCTTTTTAATTCTCCTGTAACTTTTCTCCAGCTCATCTAAAGCTGCTATTAAAGTCTCAGGGACAAATTTTCCTCCAAAATCCAAAAAGTATCCTCTTTTATCTGGTAGCATCTCTCACCTTCCTATCTGTTTGCGAAATAAAGCTCGTATCTCACCAAAAACACTCTTATATTCAAGGCTCTTATAGTCAGGATATGTCCAAACAAGATCCTGATACTCTCCGCCCTTAAGATATAGAGTAACCTCTCCATATATACCTCTACCCAAATAAAGTCTCTGAAGGCTATCTTTAGTAGAGACTAGAACCACTTTCCCTTCGTTAATATAACCGGGATCCAGATTGATATCCCTACTGTTATTATTTATAAATCTTTTTTCTAGCCTGTTTGTGTAGAGTTTAATCTCTCTTAGTCTAGATGGTGGAACCAACTGCTTAAAACTTATAAACTTTCGCAGCAAATTATCTCCCATCTCATCTCTGTAATAGTCAGTAACATTAAATTCCAGCACTCTGCTGTTATAATCTATTGCACCAAACTTTTTAGCTAAAAGTTCTTCTGCTGTTTCAAGCAAAGCTATCTTATTTGCAAGCATGGCTACTATTAATTTTACAGGTTGGACCTTCCTTACAAGCCCCATTCTTCTTCCCATATTGAAGCTATAAATCTTCCCATCAACTCTTGGTCTTTAACTCCGGGCGACTGCTCAATACCAGAGGAGACATCTACTGCGTAAGGATTCACTCCTCTTAGGGCATCTTTTATATTATCGGGATTAAGCCCGCCTGATAAGACAATAGGTACTCCAAAGCTTCTTGCATCTTTGGCTATCTCCCAATTAAAACTTTCGCCTGTTCCTCCAGCAGCTTTCTCACTAAAAGTGTCAAGCAGTATTGCATCTACAGCATTTTTATATTTCGGGATCTCTTTTAAAACAGCTCTGTTTTTTACTTTTAATGTCTTTATCACCCTGTATTTATCTTTAACTTGAGAACAGAAGAGGCTATCTTCTTCACCGTGCAGCTGAATGATGTCCAGCTTGCATTTAGCAGCTGTACTCTCTAACTCAGATATTTCCGGATTCATAAACACGCCTACTTTCATAATAAAAGGAGAAAGAATATTTGTAATCTCAGCCGCCTTATCAGGGCTAATATAGCGAGGGGTATCTTTTACAAAAATAAAACCTAAAGCATGTATTCCAAGCCTAGAGGCGGCCAATGCATCAGAGCCTCTTCTTATTCCGCAAAACTTAACCCTTACCATAACCCAGCAACTCCCTAATATACTTTGCTCTGTCATCGACCTTTAAAATTGATTCTCCAATTAAAAAACCGTCTACCCCAAGACTCTTAAGATAAAGAATATCGCTATGGCTCTTGATACCGCTCGCAGAGATTTTAAATACCTCTTTCGGTATCCACCCAATAAGCTCCTCTGAGCTGGCAAAACTAACTGCTAGACTCTCTAAGTCTCTGTTATTGACGCCAATAATATCCGGATTTAAACCCATAACTTTATCTAAATCTGAAACATCATGAACCTCAAAAAGCACGTCTAACCCCAAACTCTTAGCTATGTCCGAGAACCTGCTTAACTCCCCAGGTTCTAAAATCCTAGCAATCAATAATATTGCATCTGCCATAAAATATTTACTCTCATAGACTTGATACTCGTCTATTATAAAATCTTTTCTCAGAACAGGAAGGTTTATACTCTCTTTAATCAGCTTTAAATCCCAGAGAGAACCCTTAAAAAACTTCTCTTCACTCAGTACCGAAATACAGCTTACCCCGTTCATGCGGTAGAGTTTAGCCAGTTCAAGTATATCGGCATCAGAGCTTAAAATATCACCCGCTGAAGGAGAAGATCTTTTAATCTCAGCGATAATTTTAATCCCTGGGTCATCATTTTTAAGAGCTTTGAGAAAACGACTGCTAGAGGTAGCTTTATTCTCCACCTCTTCTCTCAGTTCAGCCAACGGCAGTCTTTTTTTAGATTCTCTTATCTGCTCTTTTTTAGCTAATAATATTTCATTCAGTAGAGACATTTCTGTAATAATCCTTTAATTGGTTTAATTTTTCTAAAACTTTCTTGCCCAGAAGCAGATCTTTTGCTTTTTTAAATCCTTCAATACTATCAGCAGCCTCTTCCAGCACATAGAGGGCCCATCCGGTATTTAATGCTACTATATCTAACTCTGGAGAATCCTCTCCACTTATAACCTTCCTTGCCTTGCTCAAGGATTCCTCTAAACTACTGACCTTAAGAACTTCTAAATCTGCCTTTTTAATCCCGTACCTTGATGGCTCAATAGATGATACCCCCTCTGAAATATCCCCCTTTTTTAATTGAGAATAATCACTATTTGCTGAAATTGATATCTCATCCATTCCATCTTGAGCATGAAAAACAAGCGCTCCCCTTAAGCCTAAGGTCTTAAGTGCTTTAATTACAATTGAGATCAGATCCTTACTGTATACTCCCAATATTTGATATTTTGGCTTTGCAGGGTTTGCCAGCGGGCCCAGGATATTAAATATCGTACGAATGCCAAGCTCTTTTCTAACTGGCATAGCAAATTTCATGGCAGGATGAAAGTAAGGCGCAAAAATATAGCCGAATCCTACCTCTTCTATGCCTCGCTCTATAATATTCTTATCTTTAAGGAGCGGGATACCTAGAGCCTCTATTAAATCAGCGCTACCGCAAGAGCTGGAGACAGAACGGTTGCCATGCTTTGCAACTGCTACGCCATAAGCTGAGATCGTAAGTGAAACCAGGGTTGAAATATTAAAAGTCTGTAAATTGTCCCCTCCTGTACCGCAAGTATCAATAAGCTTCTCTACCTTAGGGTTAAGCTGGACTGCCTTCTCTCTCATAACAGAAGCAGCAGAGGATATCTCTAGGTCAGTTTCACCCTTCATTTTTAAGGTTGTTAAAAACGCAGCAATCTGCACAGCAGATGCCTCTCCCTCCATAATCTCACGCAGCACAGCTTCTGTCTGCTTATCGTCCAGATTCTCTCTCTCTGATAGCAATTTTATAGCTTCTTTTATCATAGCTTCTAATTATATTATATATATTATTTCAATACAAGATGAATGCTAAAATCCTATGGTTAGGTTACTTATCAACCAAGGACCTATCTAACCAGTCAAGATAATCCTGACTTGAGGAAACAATGGCGGTAGCTATTATTTCAGGCAGTTCATAAGAATGAACCTCTTTAATAGCTTTTTCTAACTTCTTAAAGAGAGAGCTCTTTGTCTTAATGATGCAAAGATACTCTTTAGACTGTTCTATCTTGCCCTTAAAACGATAACTGCTTTTGATAGGCCCAACTATTTGAATACATCCAGCCAGTCTTTTGCTAAGCAACATCTTGGCTATCTTCTCCGCGTTACCCTTAACAGTTGTAGTGTAAACCTGAATATAGTCTTCCATTTATGCTGCCATCATTTTTAATTTATCAACTATATCTATCATACCTTTGGTATCTAAGCCACAGTATTCTTCTAATGCTGCATAAAGCTTGTCTCGTTCTCTAGTATCTAGGCTATCTTTTAGCGTAGCATTAAAGTACTTAATGCTTGCAACTGCACCATTGGAGATATCTAGATCCTGATAACCTTTACCGGTAATCGCAGGAAGAACGCTCTTAAGCGAGTTGCTTCCCTGCTGTGCTGGGTTGTAGTAGTGATAATTCTTAAACGGTTCATAGAGATCCAAGAAGTTCTCTTCAATACAATTAAACCAGCTTCTATATTCCGGATAAGCCTCAGTAGCTTTATTGAGCACCCTTTTCTCAAAGATTGCAAAATAAGCTACTATTGACCCTTCTGCTGTAATAATCTTACTCAAGTTTTGAAGTATCTCTTTACGGGGGTCTTTCTTAGACTTAGAGAGATAATCAAAGAGCTCAGGCTTGCTATTCTCATCTTTTAAAAGATAGAGTACATACTGAAATGGTATATCTTCATAAGACCTAGAGTTATCATAGATAGGAACCGCAGATTTTATTGTTTCAAAATCAAGAAAGTACGCAGGGTATTTCAAGCTGCCTAAAAAATCAGATAGAGCGTTCTTATCTACGTGGACACTGTTATCTATATGACTTTTAAGTTGGATTTTTTGCTTATCGTTTAATATCTCTTCATCATCTATATCTTTAAGCTCCAAAATTCCTCTTTCAAGAAGTTCAAACCCAAGAGTTCTACCTCTGTTAAAGATAAACACATTGTTTTTAGATGGGATAAACTTCCAGCAAAAACCTTTAAGGCTGCATTCATATGGCGCAAAGCACTGCGGACCTATCTTGATATCAGGCATGCTGCTCTTTGATGCCAATGCAATCATATCCTCTACCCTGCTCTTAATATCAGATAGAGATATCTTGTCTATCTCTTCCGTTACATCCTCAGAGAGCATGAACTTGTAAGGGTCTATCTCTCCCTGTTTTATAAAATCAGGATTGATATGCATTATATATGCCTTTCTGATCTTAAGACCCTTCTTAATAAGGCAATATCTCTGAAAAGCAACGTCTTCATAATGTTCATCTTTGACCTTCATGGAGCTCTTAACCTCTATGATATCCCAACTATCATCTTCGACTGGATTAAGAATATCTATTCTAGAATAGATATTATCAACCATTATCCCGGCTTCAAATATAGTTTGACGCTTCTTTATTGACTGTTGAGTGCGGTTGATATTTAAACTGAAATTAGAGTCACTCAAGTCTACGCCTTCGGGATATATTCTCTTTGCTACATCGCCCACCTCTTTACCTTGGTCAAATCTGAATTGAAGCTCAAGTTCAACAGCAGGTATCTCTTTAGGCATATGCTCTTTGACCCAAAGGTATTTAGGGCATTGTAAACCTGAGATATATTTTGATTTGGTAATCAACATCTTAGATGTGAAAAACTAAAAAATGTTTTAGATTTGAGTATCTCTTAACCCAATTAATCCATAGACTGGAGCGCTTCCTGCATTAAGGGCAGTATGTTCTCCAGTTCCTCTTTGGTTAAACGGCCCATCTTGGCATATCTAAATTCGCCTTGACTGGACATGTTTTCACGAGCAATCTGAAGCTTCTTTACACCTTTGTTGTAAGAATAGACGCTTACTGTCAAACGCTCTAACTCAGATTCCCAAGTTTTTGAAAAAAGACGCTCATCTAAATTCGGGTCATATCCTGGCATTTCATACCTCCTTTATGTTTATAATACTGATATTAATATTAATATTAATATATTCGGCTTAAGAGTTCAAGTTTTATTATTAGGAGGAGCCATAAACTCAGCTCCTATAGGATTAGGGATACACTCCTTAACTATTCTTTCAATGGCTAATCTTACCTCTTGATCTAATTTCCAACCCATCACTTCATTCACTATCTCAAGCTGTTCTGGCTTTCTTGCACCCCAAAGAGCTATGTCAACACCCTTATGATCAAGTACCCACTTAACAGCAATGGACAACACACCTTTGTCATATCTTTCCTGAGTTAGATCATCAAGCTCATTAACCGCCTCAAGATAATTCTCATAGTGAGGCTTCAGAAACTTAGGGTCAATCTTTCTTATATCATCTCCTTGAAACTCCGTATCTATCTTAATCTTGCCGCTCAATAACCCCCTGCAAATGGTACCATAGGTAAGAGTTGTAACACCATGAGTATGGCAATAAGGTAAGACATCCAATGCGGCAGATTGCTCAAACAAATTAAAAGGCGGCTGAGAAGTATGCAAAGGAGCATACTCTCTAAACTTATCCATTTGAAGAGGACTATAGTTACTCACGCCTATAGCTCTTATCTTCTTGCTGTTATAAAGCTCAAGCATTGCTTCTGCACTCTCTCCTATAGGAGTATCTTTATCCGGCCAATGTATTTGATATATATCTATATAATCTGTATTAAGCCTCTTTAGTGAATCGTCTAATTCTTTTAATATTCTTCTCTTAGATGAGTCTCTCTTAACATTATTCTCATCCCAATCAAGCCCAGCCTTAGTCGCAATCACCACATCTTCACGCCTGCCATATATTGAAATAGCTTTCCCTATTAACTCTTCAGATTTTCCATGTCCATAGATGGGGGCGGTATCGATGAGGTTTATACCGCGCTCCAGTGCTGCTAAGATTGTATTTATTGCATCATGTTCTTCTGTGCCGCCCCAAAGCCAACCGCCTATTGCCCAACTCCCCAAACCTATTCTAGAGACAGGTTTAATATCTGTATCTTTGATTTGAATATAATCCATGTTAAGCAATATTATACAAAGAAATTAAAACAAGTAAAAGACTTAAGGAGCATTGGTCACTTGAGCCACAGTCAAGTGCTCTAGGCTATTCTCACTGTGCCTGGAAGGCAAGTTTTTAACAGCTGCAAGCTTTATTCTAAAGAGCTTTCTTCTTGAGACTGTAAAGAAAATGACCTTATAACATCTTCTACCTTTCGCTCTAATCCTCTCTCGATAAAACCAGGGATGGATTCGCGAAGTCTAGCCTTGAACTCAGACTCAAGCCATTTAAAATTGACTGCATCTTTAAGTCCAGAGAGTTGAAAGTCAAACTCTAGATAATCAAGTTCATCTCCCAAGATCTTAAGAAGCGGTCTAAATTTAGCTGACTCTGCAATGACAGATTTAGAGAGCGAGAGCCTAACTTTACTAGATAAAAGATCATCAGAATTGATCTTAAAATAACCCTTTATTCTCACGTCTTCTGAATCAAGATTCATCTCTTTAAAATCAATTGAATTTTTAGTTATACTCATAGATGAATTAATGCTGTTAAACTCTATATCTCTTATTGAAGAGATTACAAAGAAATCTGACAACCAGATGAGGAAATCTAAATCCTCCGTTCTACCATCTTTTATTACCATATTACCTTCTAATTGTGATTCTGGATAATTACTATAATTGAAATTTCCGCTTAGTTTTCCAAAGATATTCGGAAAAAACAGGAAATCAAACCTATTTGAATCTATATCAGTAGGATTAAAATTGATATTGAATCTTAAGGGCAACTCTTCAATAGCCATAAATCCCTCTCCGTTAATAGTACCTCCAAAAAGATTGGATGAAAAATTGAAATGCTTCGCCTCTTTTGCATTATCTATAGCAATAATCATATCATCCAAACGGAGATTGTAATCCTGATCCGTCTTATAAGATATATCTAAATAATCGCTTTTAATTTGAGGATTTCCGTTTTGATCCGAACAACGGTTTAACCCCTTAAACTCCACCACAACACTCTCTCTTTTATCGTCTTTAGGGTCTTCTCTTATAAAATCAATACTACAATCTCCATTAATACCATTCACAGCTAAAGACGCAGTTAACTTCAAGTCTAAAGCCTTAGAATTGTTCACTCTACCAGCAGGCATCTGGTCAGGATAACTACGGAAATTAAAATCAAAAGAAGGTGGTTCTATCAACATTATATTACCATAAACAACTGAAGGAACATCGTTTAAGTTAAAAGTTGCTTTCTTAACCTGGATTAAAGGATAGGATATATCCATCAAGAGATCTATATTCTGAATATTAAGGCTAGACTTAGAAGAACCTACTATACGCATATAGGGTTTGCTTCTAAAAATAAGAGTCTTTAGCTTTATAAACAAATCTGTATAATCAGGATGGGTTTCAAGAAAATCTCCGGCAGTCATATAACCATTAAGATGGAGACTATTATCTAAAAACTCTCCCTGCAGTTTTAAGTAAAGGTTGTCTTTTTTAAGATTTAAATTCTCCACCAAAAAACCATTCTGAGTTAAAGAACCTTTTAAACCATAGCTCAATACTTCAGGATGAGATATCAGCTTACCTCCTTCATGAGAATAAACCTTTAAAAAACCAACAGAACCATTATTAGAAAAAGACATTCCATTAAACTTTAAAGAGCTGTCCAGGATTATACGTCTTTGGATTCCATCTTTACCAGGCATAATAATTGCAGCATTCTCTATACTGCATAGTGCAGGGCTCTGACTAAAAAATAATCTTAGTAATTTTGCGATGTCATGAATCTGGTCTTCTCTTATCTTGCCTCCTCCATAATAGTACACTTTAGACTCTTTTATTTTAATATTTTGAGGAATGATTTTATTTTTAAACAAAGCCTTCTTAATAGAGAAAGAGATTTTTAGCTGGTCTATATACTCTAGATGTAGAGATTTAGAGAGACCTAGAAACTCAACTCTATTTAAAACCAAGCTTGCAGGAGGCAAATAATATATTGAACCCAATTTTAAGTCCTCGCCAATATAATTGGCTAGCCTTAAAGTAATATTACCCAACGAAGACTGAAAGTATATATTCAGAGAAACTACCGCAATGGCTGTTAAAAAAATTAGCACGCCGATTAGAAGGAAGGAAGGCCTAATAATATATTTCTGAAAATAATTTTTCATCTATAAAAAATTCAATTTTATCTATGTAGTAGACTGCTTTATACTCTTTCTCTAAAACAGAGACATAGCTATACTCTTTGAAATCTCTAAATAAGAGGCTTAGCTGCTTAGAAGTAACTATCTCTTTCTTGAGTTTATTTACTTCATCTGAATCACCCCTCTTCTTGGTTATCTCCACAAGATATGCTTTTATGAATATTTTTGCTTTTGATTCCGAATTTATCTTCAAAATTTCGTTAAAGTTTTTTAAAGCATCATGATAAGCTTCAATATTGTAATAATATTCTCCAAGAGCAAAAAGCGAAGACTCATAATGTTTAGATTCCGGATACAAGGCAACCAAAAAGTGTAAGTCTGAAAAAGCAAAGTCTAACCACCCTTTTTTTATGGACTGCTTTGCGCGCATAAACACATCGTCTGCATTATCTGCAAAAACCTGTCCTAAAAACAGGAGGAAAAATAAAGTCAATAAATATAAGAAAGTGTTTCTTTTTTTTAAGAGATTGCTCATTTAAATATACTATCAAAATAACAACTGAAATTGCAACAGCCTCAAAAGAGCAAGGCTTAAAATTTAATCGACTATTAAGTCAGGATTAAGAAACCTAGAGATATCATCGGAAATTGCCTCACCATATCTAATCAGATAAAGCCTCATGCTACTCTCCAAGATTGAAGATACTCTTTATTGCTTGACCTGCTTTCTCTGTTATATCTTTTGCGCTACCACCCAGTGTCTCACCAATTCCAACCCCCTGCTTTACACCGCCCTCAAGCTCTCCTATTGTCATATTGAGCGTATTAGCAGTTAAACCTTGGAGGTTCTTGATTTTAAAACTGGCGATATTTGTATTGATAAGAGCTCTTACTAGAATTAATCTGGCTAATGCCTGCGGATCTGTTATATTATCGTAACTTTCATCAATATTAAGATTATACTCTTTAATGGATGGCTTCGATCCAGAGAAATAATCCTTATATACCACTCGTCCAATCTTTAGCTTAAGGTGATCAATTCTAAACCTTGTCTTCTTCTTTTCTCCAGGCCCATCTTCTTTTACTACAACCTGTTCTTCTTCTGCCGATTTAACAACTTTAAGAGAATCAAAATTTAACCCGCCATCTTTTGTTTTGACAATAATCATTTCACGTAAATTTATTCTCACCTCTTTAAGATGGATATCGTTTTTCAATATCGCAGCCAGATTATAATCAACATAAATCTCAGGCATATCAACCATAATCTTATCTACATATCCTGGAGGATTATAAAGCTGCATACCCTCTATGCTTATAATGGTCTCTGGAATACCTACGTTTAAATTTGCAATATCTAACTTTAAGCCAGTTATCTTCTTTACTCCAGTTGAAACAGCAAGTTTTACTATCCGATTTCTAAATATAAACACAGCTCCAATTAAGACCACAACTAAAATACAGATAACAACTAGTGCTTTAAATAACTTTGCCATATCCAACCTCCTTTTATCAATTTGTAGATTATATTGTATCTAAAGATAGTTTATCAAGCAATAGAAATGACCAATAAAAGGTTGACTAAGTTTAACTATATAGAGTATGTTGAAACAATAACCTTAAAGGAGGAGCCATGTATAGAATATCAAGCTATCTATGTATTACCTTTTTATTGTTATTAAATTTATCTTGCTCCAAAACAGAATCCGAATGGGGAAAATCTATTAAATACAAAGGGAGTGATCTTTACTACACATCGAAAGTAACTGAAAGTGAAACCAAGGAACTGGGAGACTATTTGCTTGAGGCAGGATTTTTCCAAGAAGAATCTAAAAGTAGCTCGCAGATAACAAAAGATAATGGCAAATACCAATTCCGCATAGTTGTTAAAAAAGAGTCTCTTAACGACGAGGATTTTATTAAAAATGCTGCGATGTTTGCTGCTACTATATCAAAAGGTGTTTTTAATGACAACCAGGTTGAAATTCACATCTGCGATAAAAGCTTTAAGACCGTTAATGTCGCTACCTATGTCTATAGCGATAATTAATTATTACTAACTTCTACAATTTGCATAAGTTTTACTGTATCCCATTTTGTAGAAAATACATCAATATTGTAGCTCTAAATCTGAGAGAAAATAAACTTGTAATAATCAATTACCACCTTAAGCGAATGAGCAAAGGCCTTGCCTAAAAAATAACTCAACACAAGAACTATAATTGTAACAATACTTTTACTTCTCCTACTAAATCTAGGATTTAACCATAGTAGAGGTAACGCAAAAGGCCCAACACAGACAAAAGCTACTATTAAATTAGAGGTCTTAAAAAACCAACTCTCTTTAGTTTTTTTACCTAAAAACTCACCACAAAACCGGCATTTTATAGCTTCATCCTGAATCTCTTCAAAACAATAAGGGCATCTCTTCATTGTTCAACCATATAAACCCTGTCATTCTCGTGCACTTTCTTTATAACTTTTATTCCAGCCTCTTCCCCTTTATTAGCCTTAGCAACGCTCTTATGGTCAATCTGCATCGATTTAACGGTCTGCTTAAAATCGTCATGAGCTCCTTTAATATGAATCTTAGCACCTACTTCAAGTGGGGTCTTAAGCTTGATAATTCCAACAGATATTTTACCAAAATAATGTGTTACCCTACCAACCTCTTTTGGTTTTACCTTTTTTACTGGTTTTACTATCTCAGATTTCTTCCTAACAGCTGCTTTTTTTGTCACCTTTTTAACATTAAGTCTAGCTTTTACTAGATCACTCTTTTGGGATACTGCTTTTTTATTGGAAACGATTTTCTTCTTCGTGGGTTTAGCCACTACCTTTTTTATTTTTTCAGATTTTGATTTAAAAATTCCAAATAACGCCACTCAGTCCTCCTCTGCCTATTTTAACTCTTAAGATATACGATATCTCCTTTAGCTGGAATCTGGGGGTTTATATTGAGTTTATTTCTTATATCTGCCCTCAAGCTATCTAGCTGTTCTGCTTCACCATGAACCAGAAAAACCCCTTTAACGTTTTTACTTACCCCTTTAACATAACTCAATAATCCATCTCTGTCTGCGTGAGAACTAAAAGCATTGACTGTTATAACTTCTGCATGAAGTTCATATATCCTGCCGAATATGCGCACTGTTTTAGCTTTTTCAACTATCCGTTTACCCAAGGTATTATTTGCCATAAAACCGATTACTATTATAGCGTTCTTAGGGTTTTCTATATTATTCTTTAAGTGGTGTAATATTCTTCCGTTTTCACACATCCCCGATGCTGAGATTAATATTATAGGTTTTGTTATATCATGAATCTGTTTTGACTTACTAACATCCTTAACATAGGTAACATTATCATAACCAAAAGGGTCACCGCTATTCAAAAACTCTTTAGCAGTCTTTATGTCAAAATAATCTGCGCTCTCTCTAAATACATCGGTCACATTGACAGCCAAAGGTCCATCAACATAGATAGGGATCTTTTTAATCTTCTTCTTTCTCATCAACTGACTTATAAAGAAGACTATCAGCTGAGTTCTCTCTAAAGCAAAAGATGGTATAATAATCTTGCCGCCCCTCTTTATAGTTTTATTTATAGCATTAGCAAGTTCAATCTCTGCATCCTCTATGCTACTATGTTTTCTATTTCCATAAGTACCTTCAATCATAAGATAATCCACTTCACTAGGAACCTCAGGGTTTTTAAGTAACGGCATATCGACCCTGCCCAAATCAACTGCATAGGCTATTCTTAAAGGCCTTCTTCTTGTTTTTACCTCAATCAAAGGTACGGCTGAGCCAAGAATATGACCTGCTTCATAAAAAGTAAGGTTAACATCTTTCGTTAAAGGAAAATTCCTGTGGTAATTAATGGCTCTTAAGTGCTTTAGTGCTTTTCTTGCCTCTCTCTGGGTATACAGCGGCTCCCTAGGAGGTAATCCGCGTCTTTTGTTTATCTTATTAACATACTTAATATCTTCTCCTTGGATATATCCAGAATCTAGGAGCATGAAATGACAGAGTTCCTTTGTAACCGGAGTACAGTAGACTGCCCCCCTATAGCCCTGCTTTATAAGATTTGGAATATTACCGCAATGATCTATATGAGCATGAGAGAGAACGCAGGCATCAATATTATTTAGGTTGAAAGCAAACTTAGAGTTTACCTTGTAATACTCATCTCTCTTTCCATGAAAAAGACCACAGTCAAGGAGTATCTTAGACTTAGAAGTCGATATGAGGTGCATTGAGCCTGTTACAGTCTGAGCTCCACCGCAAAACTTAATAGATACAGCCACTCGCTACCTCCTAAATTTAAAGCAACAAACTCTATATTTGAAATATTATATCAAGAAAAAATTAAATAAGGAAGCGATATGAGTAAAAAGTGGTATCAAAAATCAAGGGTAATAATTTACTGTTGCCTTATACCAAACACCTATACCTGGATATTTAGAATTGAAATTATTCTCTAGCATTACTTGAACATCTTCCATGGGAAAATTAGATGGACTATCGCCAACAGTAGTAATATTAGCATGAAATGCAATCTCGTAAGGAGTAACAACTACTCTTTGAGCCTGCAATGGATCAAAGAGGTCCATGTAATGAAAAGAAAAATCAATAACTTCTATCAATTCTGGAGCTATGCTAGCATAATTTCCATCAATACTATTATTAACCAAATATCGACTAAGTAGATACTCTCGGTATTCAAGAACATCTGCAGTCTCAGAACCTTCTTCCCACCCTGCTATATCTATCGGAACTTGCTCTCTGTTACCAAGAATATTCATAGCTTTTAATAGCATCCCCGAACTTATATCATATAAATCAACATTTATATCCCAGCTTTTTATCCAACTTTGTATCTCAATATCATCGTCAGATATATTCTCACTTGCATAACTATAAAGTCTATCATATATAGCCATTGCAACAGATAGCGCTTCTAATCCCCCTGAAGAACCTACACTTTTAACAGTTATTGTTAGGTCATCATTGGCTATTTTTTGCCTAATAAGACCATCCAAATAAATACTAACTTCGCCTAATCTGAATCTAAATAGTGCAGTTTTAGTAGACATCGTTATAATACAAAAACTAGAACTTCTTAAAACACTAAGCAAAACTCCCAACTCTTCTACGTTGTTTCTTAACGCCTGAGCATACCCTTCAAAACCTACTCCTGCAACCTCTGCCCTCTGCTTGAAATACCCAAGCATAATAATAGCCATATTATTCTTTTCTTCATCAGATTTAACCAACGAACCTCTGTCGTCAAAAGCAATAATTTGATCAAGGATTTGGCTAGAAAGATCCAATTCAGAATTTAAGAGTTCACCCTTTAAGCGCCTTGCAAATCCAGTGCTAGAAAAACAGACTAGTAGAGCAATAATCATACACCAATTGATCTTAAAAATTCTATATTTAAACATATCTACCATCCTTATTTTAAATATACCGTACTTTTTGACTATTTACAAATTTTAATCAAACTTTTTTATAATTTTTAAGAAGTTTATTAACAAACACTTAGCTCTAGGTATATTTTAAGACTTACATCAAAAATAAATTTAATATATAATAAATAAAAGGAGAAAATAATGAAAGAAATGACAGATAGTTTTAATCTTCAAAAATACCAACTCTTAAAAGATAAAAAACTTTCAAAGAGTATCTCTTTTTTACTTCTTTTCACTTTTCTAATAAGCTTTCTCTTTGCATTTAAGCTGACCTTATTTGTAAACAGAGAGCTTCCTGGGCTTGCCTACAAAGCAAAACAGGTCCTTGAGAAAGATCTAACAGGTATCCCTATAATAGAGATTAAAGACGGTGTAACAATAAAGCCGGAGCAGAGATATTATAAAAAATGGAAGGAGTTCTCGCTTGTAATCGCACCCAATGAGAACGACCCTTATAAAATACTTGAGGAATCAGAATCTCTCCTGGGGTTGACTAGAGAAAATTTGATTATAAAATCCAAAATAGAGGAAATTAAATCAGAGATCAAGGTCTATGATTTAAAAAATATCGAAGAACTCCTTATAGCCCCAATTGAAAAAGGAATCAATATCTCTTCTGGAGAATTTAGATTGGACTTGACGCCTGATTTTATAAACCGGCTAAATAAACGCCTTGCAATATTCGCTTTTCCGACACTATTAATACTGCTTTTAACAACTTTCTTCTTTTCTAAATTGATACATATTTTCTCTTTTAGTATCTTTAGTCTAATCTTTAACAGTAGGCTCAACGCAAATCTTAAATATAAACAATTACTAAACATAGGCATATATGCCTTAGTACCGCCTACTGTCCTAACTGTAATCTTGCAGACATTAAACTTAAGGACACCTTTAAGCTGGGCATTGCACAGCACTATTTATATCATGCTGATATATAAAGCAATTAAACTGAATGTTGGTGCTGGAGAAATGGGGTTAGAGGCTGAACCCCGCTTTAAAGAGAGCGGTGATTCTAATTCTGAAAACAGCAATCTTTAAATTAATCTATCGACAGCTATAAAGCTAGAAATTAAGCAAACAGGCTGTAATCAAACCTTACTTAAAAAGATAAACCATAATCCACTTTAACTACAGTGTCACTAATATTTTTGAATAACAAACAAAAAGTGCAGCACCGTTAACGATGCTGCACCTAACTTTAAAGTTTAGAATTTTTAATGCTGTTATTTGATCCAGGGCATCATTTCACGAAGCTTAAAGCCAACCTTCTCTATCTTTTCTCCTTCAGCTTTCTTTCTAGCTGCAAGAAATTTTTTTCTGCCATCTTTATTCTCTTTAATCCACTCTTTAGCAAAAGAGCCTGACTGAATCTCTTTTAAGATTTTTTTCATCTCAGAGCGAACTTTTGCATCTATAACACGCTTACCGCGGGTATAATCTCCATATTCAGCAGTATCTGATATAACATATCTCATCTTTTGGATACCATACTTGTACATCAAATCTACGATGAGTTTTAATTCATGCAGACATTCAAAATATGCAATCTCAGGCTGATAACCTGCAGCAGTCAAAGTATCAAACCCTGCTTTAACTAGCTCTGTTGCTCCACCACAGAGAACAGCTTGCTCGCCAAAGAGATCTGTCTCTGTCTCTTCCTTGAATGTTGTCTCAATAACTCCTGCACGCGTACCGCCTATAGCTTTAGAAAAAGCTAGAGCAAGATTCTTTGCTTTGCCTGTTGCATCCTGATATACCGCTATTAGGTTAGGTACACCCTTTTTCTCTAGATACATATCACGAACAAGAGTTCCAGGGCCTTTAGGTGCAACCATAAAGACATCGACATAATCAGGCGGGACAATCTGTGAGAAATGAATATTAAAACCATGTGAAAAGCTTAACGCATTGCCCTTCTTTAAATATGATTTAATATTATTATATACTGCAGCCTGAATATGATCTTGAGCAAGCATATGTATAATATCAGCTTCTTTCGCTGCTTCAACTGCAGTAACTGGTTTAAAACCATCTTTAACTGCAATCTTATAATTAGGGGATTTCTTTAGCTCTGCTATTATAACCTTAACCCCACTATCACGTAAGTTTAAGGCTTGAGCTCTACCTTGGGCACCATAACCTATAACAGCAACCTTCTTCCTTCTAATCAAAGCCAAGTTTGCATCTTTATCATAATATACTTTAGCCATTTTCAGCCTCCTTAATCTTTTCCTATAGCTACAACTCCTGTCCTCATAACCTCTTTTATACCGTAGGGCTTTAAAAGCTGCAAAGATGTTGCAACTTTCTCCTTATCTCCAACAACTTCAATGCAGATTACTTTAGTACCGACATGTAATATCTTACCTCCAAGCAACTCTATAATCTCTATGATCTGAGAACGGTTCTGAGATGTATACCGCAGCTTTATAAGCAATAGTTCTCTGTCAAAGAAATCTTTTTTTGTAAAATCTTGCACAGACACAACATCTATTAATTTATTGAGCTGTTTTTTTACTTGCTCAAATGTCTTCTCATCAGCATGAACGACCAAAGACATACGTGATACCGACGGAGAATCTGTCTCAGCTACTGCCAAAGAGCGAATATTAAAGCCTCTGGCACTAAAAAGACCTGCTACGCGCGCAAGAACTCCTGCCTTATTTTCAACCAAAACTGATAATACATAATTTTTCATGGTATTATCTCCTTATCCACTGCCCCGCTATTGACAGAATTAAGCCATCCCGCCTATCATTCTATCTATAGCCTCACCTGCAGGAACCATAGGAAAAACGTTTTCAAACCCATCTACCTTAAAATCGATAACTACGGGTTTCTTCTTACTCTTTAAAGCCTTCTTTATCGCAGGGCCAACCTCAGATTGCTTTTTAACTCTTATACCGATTGCTCCGTAAGCCTCGGCTATCTTTACAAAATCAAGGCTATCCAGGCAGGTATAAGAGTACCTCTTTTTGTAGAACAGTTCCTGCCATTGTCTGACCATACCAAGGCAACCATTGTTCAAAATAGCAATTATAACAGGGACCTCATAACTCACAGCTGTTGCAAGCTCCTGCATATTCATCTGGATACTACCATCCCCAGCTATATCTACTACAATTTTATCGGGATTACCTATTTTAGCTCCTATCGCAGCAGGAAAACCATAGCCCATAGTACCTAAACCGCCGGATGAGATATATGTTCTAGGTTTTGTATATTGATACCAATGGGCAGCCCACATCTGATTCTGACCCACCTCTGTTGTTATTATAGCATCGCCCTTTGTCAGCTTATAAATCTGTTCTATGACATATTGAGGCTTCAAGCCAGTTGCGGTCTTTTTGTATTTTAAAGGAGACTCTTTTTTCCAACTCTTGATCTGCTTAACCCAATCAGAAGAATCTGGCTTCTTAACTATTTTATTCAGCTCAATCAATATCTTCTTCGCATCACCGACAATTGGAATATCAACATCTACATTCTTACTTATAGCCGAAGGATCAATATCTATGTGAATAATCTTCGCTTTTGGTGCGAAGGCTTCAATTTTACCTGTGACCCTATCATCAAACCTTGATCCAACCGCAATAAGGAGATCTGAATTCTGTATTGCAAGGTTTGCATAGACAGTTCCATGCATTCCCGGCATACCTAAAGATAACTCTGTGTCTTCAGGGAAACCGCCTAACCCCATAAGTGTAGTTGTTACTGGTATCTGGCATTTATCAGCTAACTTTTTAAGCTCTCTATCTGCCCCAGATATAATAATACCACCGCCTGTATAGAGAACAGGGCGTTTCGATCCCTCTATCATCTCGGCTGCTTTTTTGATCTGCAAAGGATGACCTTTTAAAACAGGCTTATACCCTCTCATCGAAACTTTCTTCTGATACTTGTAATCATACTGCTTTAAGGTTATATCTACAGGTAAATCTATGACAACAGGCCCAGGCCGGCCGGTAGAAGCACAATGGAAAGCCTCTCTTATTATTCTACCAAGATCTTTTATATCTTTAACCAAATAATTATACTTTGTTATCGGTCGCGTTATGCCGGTTGTATCTGCTTCCTGAAAAGCATCGTTTCCTATCAAATAAGTATTAACTTGACCAGTTATGCAGACTATTGGAATAGAATCCATATAAGCAGTTGCTATTCCGGTAATCAGGTTGGTAGCTCCAGGGCCTGAGGTGGCAATGCAGACACCCACGCGGCCAGTGCTTCTTGCATACCCATCAGCAGCATGAACCGCACCCTGCTCGTGACGCGTCAAGACAAAGTTTAGGGGAGCATCATATAGAACATCAAAAAGGGGCAACACAGAACCTCCGGGATAACCAAAGATATCCTTTACACCCTCATGCTTCAAAGCCTCTATTACAATTTTTGCACCGGTCATCTTCATAATCTGATTAATATATCAAAATTATCATTTTAACGCAACCCTATTTAAGCGGATCAATATTCACCTATTATCTCTTCCATTACATCTTCTAATGTTACCATACCAACAACCTCATCTAATGAATTACGTATCCCAACCATATGGATATTCCTCCTAAGCATCTGAACCAAAAGATCATCCAGATATGTGTTGTCATCAACATAGAAGATATCATGAAGAAAATTGTTTAAATCTATCTCCTTATCAATATCCTGAATTAACAGATCCATATAGTTTATGACTCCCACGTACTCTTCTTTATCTTTATTGTAAACAGGTAAACGTGAAAATTCATATCTTTTAAACTCTTCTATGACAACACTTATATCTAAATCGCTTAAAACTGAAACAACTCTCTTCTTAGATATCATTATCTCTTTTACCTGCTTCTCTCCAAGATGAAAAACCCTGTGCAAGATTGTCTTCTCATGTTCCTGAATAACTCCTCTCTCCTCACCCTTAATTATCGCAACTTTAATCTGCTCTTTAGAACCGAGAGAACGTACTCTAGCAGGCGCCTTGCTAAACTTATTAATCAATTTTGAAGGAAAAAAATAAAACAGGTAAGAGAACGGAAAACTAATGTAGTATAGAATTTTAAATATTTTGACTGTTCTAAAAATCAGAGAAGGCTTTGCCCTAAAAATACTTTTTGGCACTATCTCTGAAAAGACAATACTTAGTGGCACAAGCAGAGTAATTGTAATCATCTCAGCTTGCAATTCAGTAAAAAACCTCACGATTGCAGAGAGCAGGACTATCGTGCTTGCGCTTAGAGCAAAGTTTGTCATAACAAGTGTTATAGAGACAAGTTTTTCAAGGTTCTGCATCTTATCTATTAACCAGAGATCCGATTTTCTGCTTAAACCTCGCTTCTTCTCGACCATAGAGACTGGGATAGATATCAATCCTGTCTCATAGCCAGAAGAGAATCCGGCAATCAACAGAAAAAAAGCAATTATTATAATCAATGTTAAAACGCTCATCTGCTTATTTTTATAGTTACCTTCTTAATTCTATTTCTACTTACCTCATCAATGAAGAACTTTAGATCCTTATATTCAATAGACTGCCCGCTGGAAGGAACTTTCTGAAAGAGATTGAGCAATAATCCTCCTAAAGAAGATATTCCAGGAGTTTTTAAATCTACATCTAATTCATCGCTAAGATCAGATAGCGATACATTTGCCATAACAGTGTAAGTGTCTAAGTCAATCTTCTTTATCTTGTTTTTATCTCTTTTATATTCATTCTCTATTTCTCCAACAAGCTCTTCTAAGATATCCTCTAAAGTAACTATTCCGGCTGTACCGCCATACTCATCAACAATTAAGGCAATCTCTTCATTCCTCTCTTTAAATTGAATTAAGAGCTCATCTATATCCATAGAGTCAGGTACAGTTAAAACGGGACGGACCAAGTCATTCCAAATACTAAATTTCGAAAAAAGAAAATCCCTGGAATATATGACACCTGCAACAGAATCCAAGCTCTCCCTGTAAATTATATACCTCGTATGTTTTGTCTCTCTTATTAATTCTTTTAATTCATCTAGTGAGCTTTTTTCTTCTAAGGCTTCCATATCAATTCTAGGTGTCATAATCTCTCTTGCCCAGCTCTTACCTAAATCAAGGACTCTTTCAGCTAGAACTCTCTCCTCTTTGTCTAGCAGCCCTCTCTCTTCTCCTGACTTTACCATCGCATATATTTCAGACAATGCAGGTTTATCTTCAAGAGCTCCAACGTTTTCTGAAAAAAATAACAGTGATACTTTTATAGCTGCTCTACTAAAAAAACTCTCTAAAGGAAATATTACCTTAGAGATTAAAGTAAGAAAATACACTGAGAAAAAGGAAAAGCTAGATGCAAACCTTAAAGCTAATAACTTTGGAACAACCTCGCCAAAAAAAAGTATTATCGAAGTTACGATAAAGATAGAAAGAATAACGGAGATCTGAGGAAAGAAATAATAGAGTAATACCCCCATAATACTTGTAGCTACAATATTTACTATTGTATTACCGGTTATAATCAAAGATATAGTCTTAGTGGAATCCTTTAAAAAAGAAGATAGTCTCTGATAAGCACTAAGATGTCTAGATTTAAACTTTGACCTCTCATATTCAGTAAGAGAAAAAATAGCGCTTTCTGAAGAAGAGAATAGCGCTGATAAAATTAAGAACAGCAACAAAAAAAAGAAGTGTATAGTAAGATTCATCTATAGAGCCTGAAGTTCACAATATAATCCCTAACCTTATCAGGCGTAAGATAACGTAATGAAAGACCGCTCTTTACTCTATCCCTGAGAGAAGATGAAGATATTGCTATCTGAGGAATTAGGAGCTTCTTATACTTAGCTCCTTTAATATTTTTAACTTTTGTCCCCGGTCTAACAGCTACTATAAAGCGTGCTATCCTGACTAAGCTCTTGTAATTCTTCCAGCTTTCAAGTTCAGAAAAAGCATCGGAACCTATCAAAAAATATATCTCATCTTGAGGTTCTTTCTTTTTTAAAGCTTTCAAAGTCTCATAACTAAAAGAGAGCCCTCCCCTCTTGATCTCTACGCTAGAGACAGATAGAGAAGGATTATCTATGGTTGCCAATCTAAGCATATTTAATCTATCCCGAGAAGATGCTTGAGGAGGTTCTTTAGAAGCAGATATATTATAAGGCAAGAATACCACCCTATCTAACCCAAGCTCACCTAGGGCACACTCCGCTAATAGAAGATGTCCCATATGTATAGGATCAAAGGCTCCGCCTAAGATGCCTATTTTTTTTGATTTTTTACGATTAAACTCTGATTTGACCATTACCAAAAACTATATATTTATATGTTGTTAATTCCTCAAGCGCCATAGGACCTCTAGCATGTATCTTATCTGTAGATATACCCATCTCAGCCCCCATTCCAAATTGAAAACCATCAGTAAAACGAGTAGAAGCATTAAGATAAACACATGCAGAATCAACCTCTCTCAAAAATCTATAAGCATTCTCATGGTCATCCGTTACGATTGCATCAGAGTGACTGCTGCCGTATTTATTTATATGAGAGACGGCTTCACTTAGGCTGTCAACTATTTTCAGATTAAGAATCAAATCGAGATACTCTTTATAATAATCTTTCTCTCTGACCTTCTTTACCCAAGGAAGAACAGTCTTACTCTTAGCGCAACCTCTAAGCTCAACCCCGGCATCTTTTAGTTTTTCTCCAAGAAGCGGAAGGAGCTTTTTAGCTATATCTTTATGGATTATGAGTGTCTCCATGGCATTGCATACGCCAGGTCTTTGCGCTTTGGCATTAAAGGCAATATCTATTGCCATATTTATCTTTGCAGATTTGTCAATAAATACATGGCAAACCCCTTTATAATGCTTTATTACAGGCATAGTAGCATGCTCTGTCACATACCTTATTAGCGATTCACCGCCTCTAGGTATTAGAAGGTCTATTTCATCGCTAAGTCTCAGAAGATAGTCCAATGCCTCTCTATCCTTCGTTGGAATTAGCTTTATGGTATTCTTAGGTATTATATGAGAGACTGCATCTGTTAAAACTTGATATATGGCGCGGTTAGAGTTGTAAGCCTCGCTCCCGCCTCTTAAAATCACAGAGTTGCCACTTTTAAGGCAGAGCCCTATGCAGTCACTTGTAACATTGGGACGCGATTCATATATAATCGCAATCACACCTATTGGAACACGAACCTTGCCTATTTTAAGTCCATTGGGTCTATCCCAAAGACTGGTAATCTCGCCCAAAGGATCCTTAAGCCTTGCAATCTCTCTTAACGATATTGACATCTCTTTCATTCTCTTAGAGCTAAGATAGAGCCTGTCAATCATCGCAGAGCTAAGCTTATCTCTTTTGGCTCTCTTTAGGTCTTTCTCATTCTCAGAACTAATATAGCTTGAGCTCTTACCTATAGCAGCTGCCATAGCTCTTAAAGCTTTGTTCTTGCTGCTGCTTGAGAGTGTTGCAAGCTTAAAAGAAGCATCTTTAGCCTCTATTGCTATTCTTTTAATTCTTTTATCTAGATTCATTTTTAACCTCAAAGAGCACCAGATTATCTCTATGCACAGCCTCATCTTGCCTCTTAAGCCCTAGGACCGCTGCTATCTCTTTACTCTTATGTCCTTTTATCTTTTCTATCTCTAGAGAAGAGTACCCGGAGATACCCTTTGCAATCTCTATTCCAATTTTATTTTTTACAGTGATCAAATCTCCGACACCAAAGTGACCATTTACGCTTAGGATACCCATAGGCAAAATACTCTTACCTTTCTCAACAACTGCCTTCTCTGCGCCAGCATCAACTGTAATCGCACCTTTAGACTTTGAAAGATAAGCAATCCAATGTTTTTTAGCAGAGAGCTTCTTCTCTGCCTCAATAAAAGTACCGCTCTCTAACGCGATACCCTTTTTAATCCCGTCCTTATCTTTACCGTTAGTTATAACAGAAGGTATGCCTAAAGATGCTGCAACTTCAACAGCCTCAAGCTTGGTAATCATACCGCCTACACAATGAGCTTTATCAGTATCAAAGCAGTATTTTTTTACATCTTTAACATTAGTTACTCTCTTTATAATTCTGCCTTCTCCATCATATATCCCATCTATATCTGAAAGAATTAACAGGAGGTCTGCAGATATAAGAGAGGCGACCATAGCTGAAAGCTTATCATTATCCCCAAATTTTATCTCTTCAACTGCTAAAGCATCGTTCTCATTTATTACAGGAACAATTTTTAGTTTAATCAGCTGTTCTATTGTATCTTTTGCGTTTAAATACCTCTTTCTATCTGAAAAATCATCCCAGCTAAGAAGAACCTGACCTATCTCTATTTTATGCTTAGAGAAAGAGTTTTGATAAGTCTTCATGAGTTCTATTTGACCTAAAGAAGCCAGAGCCTGGAGATATGATATCGCTTGAGGCCGAGACTTAAGGCCCAGCTTACCCATGCCGGATGCAATAGCACCTGATGAAACAAGAACAATATTCCTGTTTTTATCCATAAGAGAGGATACTTCTTTTGCAATATTTTTAAACTTGACTAGATCAAGAGAACCGTCGTTTTTACGTAGAATACTGGAACCAATTTTAATGACTATCTTCTTATACATTATTTATTATTGTAATATATTTTTTCTATTCTGCAATCAGTTAAAGTAGCTGCCTATCTTGGTTTCTACTTTATCGAGCCCTGCTTTATCTAAAAGCGAGATAGACAATATATCTTCGGTCTTTAGGCTTTTCTTTAAGTCTTTTAACTTAGAAGCTGCTTCAGGCAAATCCATCTTATTTGCAATTAAAATATACTCTCTTTCTAAGAGAGTAGGGTCAAACTCTCTTAGTTCAGTTCTTAGCTTCTCAAGAGCTTCTTTAGGGTTTATATCGGTGTCGGATAATCCTAGAATAAATATTAATACCTGTGTCCTCTGAATATGCTTTAAAAACAAATCTCCAAGGCCTCTGCCTTTATGTGCATCCTCTATCAAGCCTGGTATATCTGCTATCTTTATCGGTTTATCCTGATGCCAGATCACACCAAGATGAGGCTCTAAGGTTGTAAAAGGATACGGTGCAATCTTACCTCTTGTTTTACAGAGCGTATTGATAAAAGTAGTCTTACCTGCATTGGGAAAACCAACCAGACCAATATTAGCAAGCAACTTTAGCTCTAAGAGTAATGTCTTCTCTTCGCCTTCTTTATGTAGGATAAGTTCGGACTTAGTAAATGCATTACCTCGCCCTCCATCTCCACCGTTTGCAGCAATTACAGACTCATCCTTAGCTGTCATATCACGAATCAAAAACCCGCTCTCTAAGTCCCTAACAACTGTCCCTAGCGGAACAGATATCACTCTATCCTTACCTCTGCCGCCCTTTTTATTATTACTGCTGGCATGCTTCCCCTTGTCAGCTTTGTGGTGTTTTTGAAACTTAAGATGGGTCAGATCCCAGAGATTAGTATCTGTCTTTATAACAATATCTCCACCTCTACCGCCATCTCCACCATTAGGGATTCTTCTTGAACTGAGCTTGTGAAAATAGAAGCTGAGACAACCTTGGCCGCCGTCTCCTGCTTTAACGTAAATTTTAACTTTATCTACAAAACTCAACTTAAGGAAGGATTGTTAGGATTGTTCAGAAATAACATCAACCATTCTTTGAGAACGGAACTTTACAACGCCATCCTTCAAAGCAAAGAGCGTATCGTCTCTGCCTTTGCCTACGTTCCAGCCGGGCTTAAACTTAGTACCACGCTGCCTTATAATTATAGATCCAGCAGATACGCGTTCTCCGCCAAAATTCTTAATACCGAGGCGCTGAGAATTGGAATCACGACCATTTCTAGTACTTCCGCCACCTTTTTTATGTGCCATATTAAGCCTCCGGAATAGACCCTATCTTAACTTTAGATAAAATCTGTCTATGCCCTCTTTTAGATTGTGAACTCTTACGCCTTCTGTACTTCAAGATTGTAATCTTATCAGCCTTTTTATTCTCTATTAACTCTGCAGCAACTTTAGCATTTTCTACATAAGGCCTACCTACAGTTAATTTAGAACCGTCAGATAAAGCTAATACTTTATCAAATTCGACCTTATTATCCGTAGCTTCAACAAGCTCCACCTTAATGGTGTCGCCCTCTTTGACTTTATACTGTTTTCCGCCTGTCTCTATTATTGCGTATTTCATAGTCTTAAGAATATGCCATAAATGGATTAATTTGTCAAGGGGTATAGAAGAAAGTGTCTGGTTTAAAAACGGAGCGTGATAATATGTTTCAGTTATATGAGGTATAGAGCGAAGTGTAGAATAAAAAATATATAAAAAGCCCGCCAAATTTGGCGAGCTAAATATACTTACTTAACTTGTATTACTCGTCTAAATTCTAATTTTATATAGCTTCCGGAGGAACACTGGAGCTTAAGACAAAATCCAATGTTTGCAAACCAGTTACACTACTAATAAGCGAAGCAAGAGAAACTTCGACTTGAACAAAACGCCCAAAAGATCCTTGGACCTTATAACCATTACCTGCTAGAGCAGACAGATTCTCCTCGGTAACCAAATCTCTTGTAGTAAGGAGAAGCCTTACCATAGGTATTTCGTCACAAAGTAAAATATCTTTTGCTGTTGTAATGACTGCAGTTGGTACCTTGAAATAGGCAGCTACACCACCATCTAATACCTGAGGCAATACTTCTATGCCTTGCTCTAAATATCCTTCTCTAACAACCTCAGCGGCTGCGTCTAGTGCTCCTACAATACCCAACTTTTGAAAAGTTTCCATATGTTTGGATACTATCTCACCTGAAATTTTGATCATAATAGTCTCTGAGCCTGTTTGAACATTCGGGAGCATCGGAAGTAAGCTATCTGTGAATATAAGGTCTTTTGATTGGGCTACCGCCGTCAAGCTAGTCATTCCAATAACTACACATACTGCTACTACAAGCAATGCTAACTTCTTCATCTTGCTACCTCCTGCTTATTGTTACTGTTTCTATCTTCATCTATCTTAAGCTCCCCTTGGAGCTATATAATATTTATAACACGTATCTTGCATTTGTCAAATCTTATTAAAAGTTTTTATTATATAGTATAAAAAGTTATTTTTCTCTCATTCACTTATAACATATTGCATAATTACAACTCCTAAATCCATGCAACTTATACACCCATTAGACGAGTTTGAACTAATAAGCATAGTAAGCTTATTAGAGTCTGACTCTCTTTTCTGATACATTAATTTATCTTCTAACTTCATGAGGGCAAATCCTATATAGGCAACGCCTTTCTCATCTAATATCTCTATCTCTGTTATTTCGGCATCATAGAGAGCCTCACTAAAGAAAACCTCGGCTCCAGGATAATTAGCAACAATATCGTTAAAACTATCATAATCATCCTTAGAAGCGTCATCGAGAAAGTTGCGCATAATTTTAAAATCTCTGCTTTTTTCTACATCCTCTCTGCTAACCTTTTCGCTTATTACAGAATCTATATTAAAATCGCCACGGTAGACATAGTCAGCAGCATAAGAGTAGAGAGTTATTGATAAGTTGGATATCAGAAGCAGCCAAACAAATCTTCTCATAACATTATCTCCTTACAAGATAAGTAAAGTAAGCCGGAAACGTTTTAAGTAAAGCAAATTGAATATTACGGCTTTGCATAAAGTTCTCCCAGATAAACTCAGAGAAATAATTCTCAACCATCAGGGCTGGAAAGATCACATCCATTCCGACTATCCAGTTAGAGCTTACTTCCGGTACACCATTATGATCCAAGGAACCTGCATCCATTGATTCAACCAAAAGGCCCGACTTATCAAAGGCTTTATCGCGTATCTCGTAGAACATCAAGAATGCGGGGTTATCCAGAATAGCGTATTCCTGAAAAAATGGTATCGAACCTATCGCTGCATAAGGAGCAACCGGTTTAATTCCATTCTTTGAGTTATAGAATCTTTCAGCCTCCCCAGCTCCTGAGAGCGCTCCACCAACCCTATCTCTATATTCCATAGCACTTGAACCTTTAGAGACCTTAGACCAGCATGCACTTATGCCAAAGATATTTTCTGGATAGTTGTTGTCGGAACACCATCTAAGGTCAGCTAACACAGCATTTTTTGTATTTTTCCACCAGTCAACATTATGCAGAAGATCGTTATCTAGTCTTCTAAAATCAATAAAAGTATGGGCAAAGAGATAAGTAAAGAGCGAGCCGTACCAGGAATAGACATACTTGTAATCTTCATAGGCACCCTCTTTCACTGCAATATTTCCAAAAGAGTCCCTAATGTCTACCCTGTTATCTACAACAGGTGAACCCTGAGCGAGAATTAATATCAAAAGTATCTCATCGGTATAAAAATCCCAAAAACCAAAGAACCCGTTGTTCCAGCCCATATGAAACTGCTTCCTGCCGCCATTAAAAAACTCTCTCCATTCTATGTTAGAATAGAATTCATTCGCTTTGTCTCTGCACTCAGAATAACCCTGGGATGCTAAGTATTCAGATGCTGTTATCATACCTGCTAAAAGGATTGCTGTATCTATTATCGAAACCTCAACTCCAGACTTATGCACTAAGCTCTTTCCTGATACATCAGGAACATAAAAATGATAGAGAAAACCGGAAAAATTCTGGCCTTGATTATTCTGAAGATTTAAACAGCTTTCAACGGTCTCTAAAAACATCTCTCTTGCTCCTTCCTTAGAGATTAAACCTTTCTGAGCAGATAGAGCTAAGCCTGCAAGAGCAAAGCCTGAAGCAGCTATATCAACTTCTTTGACGTGGGGTGAGCTTTTATAAAGCCCGTTTATTCTAAAAAACTTTTGATAACAGTAGTTTAGCTGCTGAGCCTGGAAATCCTTTAACATATCTACTGCCTGATAAACCTCTAGATCTAAAGCTGAAACAACCTTAACCTGAACTGCTAACACTAGAACAACTGCTATCTTTTTCAATATCTTCATCTTAACCCATAGATAGCAATATACATGCCAAAAGATTAATAATAGAGATTGTTACCGCAAGTAGCTGCAAATAAAGGTTTTAAATAAAAAACAAGCTTAATACCACAAAAGATTTATCGCGTAATAATGTAATATTTTTTTACCTAACTTAATAAATATTTAATAAATGTACTTAAGACTAAATTCTTTAAAGCTTTAAAAACAAAAGAGTTAAGAGTAGCTTTTGTTGCAGATAATGAATAGAGGCAGGCCCGTAAGCCGAATTCTGTTTTAGACAGCCATTTGTCTACTATCTGAATTGCTTCAGATATTTAGCGGTTAACCCACCCGCTTAGCCGGGCCAGCTTTAAGCGCGGGCTATTTAACCTTAACTCGTGTAGAGATTGCCTCGTTTCACCTCTCCCAAATGGGAGAACTCGTCTCTGTGGCTCTTATCCTAACAGGTCTAAGAAACCTGCGTTCCGACGTTATCGGAATACACTCACCCTCTGAGTTCGGACTTTCCTCTCCTTCAAAAGAAAGAGCGGCTATCCAGCCTGCCTCTTTAAAATAAAACATCCTTGGATTCTGTGGCAGAATAAGCAAGCTTATCCGCCTCTTTATTCTTTTCCCGTAGAATATGATTAAACTCTATACTTTTAAAATTATTCAGTAAATACTTTATATTTACAAGAAGAGGCTTTAAGTGCTCTTTCTTTGTCTTGTACTCTCCCTTAACCTGTTTAACTAGTAATTCGCTATCTAAAAATACTTTTAAATCATCTATTCCTAGAAGCAATGCCTCGGTAAGACCGACGACAAGAGCCAAATATTCAGCAACATTATTAGTGCTGGGACCAATAGCCAGAGAGACTTCTTTTAAAATAACTCCATGAGGATCCTTGATAACAACACCAACCCCGGCTGGACCAGGATTACCTCTAGAAGAACCGTCTGAATAAAGCTTGAAGCTACTCATCTAGATAGAATATTCTAGAGCAACGCTCACAAGTAATAATGCCGTCTGCTCTCTTTATCTCATTGATAGTTTGAGGGCGAAGGCTTAAATGACAACCACCGCAGGCACCATCAATGACTGGAACAATAGCCAAACCATCCTTGCTTTCAATTAGTCTTTCATAGATAGAGAGAGTCTCGGGGTCTACTTTTTGAGCAATCTTACCTCTCTCTGTTTTTTGAGATTTAATCTCCTGTTCAACTACAGCCATATCCTGCTTGACTTTATCTTCTTCCTGCTGAAACTCTCCCTCAAGCTTCTTAAGCTCGTCTTTCTCTTTGTTAAGACTTAAGCCTATCTCATCCATGCTGTCCATTAGCTTCAATATCTCATCTTCAATACATGAATTATCAGCCTTCTTGCCTTCTATCTCGCTTAAAAGAGCCTTATATTCCTTATTTGTCTTTATCTGAAGAAGCTGTTGTTGAAACTTTTGAATTCCCCCTTCAGCAGTCTGGAGCTCTAACTCTTTATCTTTTATCTTAATCTGCAGATCTTTGACTTCCTCTTCAACTCTATCAATATCTTCTTTTTTTTGATCCAACCCAAACCTAAAATCCTGAAGTTTTTTAGGCATATCCTCTTTGCGAAAATTCAAATCACGGAGCTCCAAATCATACCCCTGGAGCTCTTTTAAAAGTTCTATCTGTTTTTTAAAATCTTCTACTTTCATATAAACTTATTAAATGGGCGATAGAGGACTTGAACCTCCGACATCCACGATGTGAACGTGGCGCTCTAGCCAACTGAGCTAACCGCCCGCTCAACTCTTTTTGACTATACT
Source organism: Candidatus Kaelpia aquatica (assembly GCA_030765335.1). Lineage (NCBI taxonomy): Bacteria > Pseudomonadati > Candidatus Omnitrophota > Candidatus Kaelpia > Candidatus Kaelpia aquatica. The sequence continues at coordinate 34,396 of JAVCCU010000009.1, forward strand.
ACTAAATGGTCCCGCCAGGACTTGAACCTGGAACCAACTGATTATGAGTCAGCTGCTCTGCCAATTGAGCTACGGGACCAATCAATCGGCGAATATCAATTTTAACATATCAAGTTAAAAAAGCAATACAACTTTATCAAGCTGTCAAGACTTCTCCTGCTTAAGAACAAAACCGCTTAAGTTTAACCCTTAACAAGCTTGTCTTTTAAAGATATTATTCTTAACATCTCTTGGTGCAACAATCCGTTAGAAGAGACTATGTTTGGATAGAAAGGACTGAAAACTTCTCCATCCATTTGCGTAACCTTACCTCCAGCTTCTTCAATAAGGAGAATGCCGGCTGCAGTATCCCAGGGGTTTAAACCCAGCTCCCAGAAGCCGTCTAATCTACCAGATGCAACATAAGCAAGGTCTAGAGCTGCAGCGCCGCAGCGCCGCACCCCTTGAGTGTGGTATATAAAATTAGAGCAGTGTTCTATGTTGGTATCTGCCTGATCTTTAAACTCATAATGGAATCCCGTTGCAACTAAGCTGCGGCTTATCTGGTCTATTTTTGAGACCGAAATTCTCTTACCATTTAGATAAGCACCGTCTTTTGATATCGCCGAAAAGACCTCTTTCCGCGTTGGGTCATAGATAACTCCAAGAACAGGTTTTTTGTCTTTTAATAATGCTATTGAAACACAAAAAACTGGAAAAGTATGAGAAAAATTGTTGGTACCATCTATGGGGTCAACCAGCCAGCAGTACTCACTATCAGCATCTCCTCCGGACTCTTCACCTACAAAATTAAAATCAGGATACTTCTTTAAGAGATAGCTCTTTATTATCTCCTCAGACTTCCTATCTACTTCGGTGACCAGGTTTCGCTCGCCTTTAAACTCAATATTTTTTACTCTGCCAAGATTAGATAGAACATAATCTCCTGCATTTAGAGCAACGCGCTGAGAAGACTTGAGTATCTTCTTTAGATTCAAACCTATTTTTCCTTCTTAACTTTATTGGGCTTGCCAGACATCCTCTTTCTTCTGCGTCTACCCTTAAGCCCTCTTGTCAGTTTCTTACTCATCACTGCCTCCTTTTCTTAAAAACATAGAACAATCTAACAACTAAAGGTTAAAAAATCAACAAGAGTTTTAAAAAAGACTACTATTAATCAATTGAAATCTAACTTAAGGGGCTCTTGCTTATATCCCTGGAAACCCTCTCTATCTTTAGTTCGCCTCTAGGCTTATTTATGTCATTTGGAATTACAATCTTATTATTTACAAGAGATGCTCCTATAACACTCTCCATCGATTGATGGAACAACCAGCCAGCAGCACCAGTATATCCATTCCAGATCATACGTCCAACTTCGAAATTAGTAAGAATATCGGCTGGCTGCTTATTAGGCTGACCACCATAGATCTCTATCTTCTCCCCTACAACATGACTAATAGGTGTTATCTTACGCCAGAGCCTATAGCTAATAGCTCTATACTTATCGGCTTTCTTGTGGTCACCCAATTTATCAAAACGCTCTACAAGAACTCTGGAAGCTCTTATAAGCCACTGCACACCATGACAATACATTCCATTTTCACGTACCCCTTCAGGATACCTAGAACTCCTCCCAAGGTAAGGCTTGGTATCCTCATGCAATGCCGGCCAACCAAGCAAAACAACATCTTCTTTCTCAAGCACTTCTAATGCAGTATGGAACACTATTAACGACCTTTCTAAATTTACGCCCGACTTAACAGCCCAGGCAGCCGTTAGAGCATCTATCTCCCATACACCGCTATCTTTTATTCCAATCTCTGTACCGTCATCATGAATAGCACGTAAATATCTATCCTCTCTCCAGGTACCTTCAAGAGCGTCCTCAAGTTTCTGCATTTTTTTAAGATAGTGTTCTTTGCGATCATGACCCTCTATTTTTTTAATTATAGGAAGCATGTGTCTTAGGATATAGTAGAGGAAAAACCCAAGCCATACACTCTCGCCCCGTCCTTCGCTTCCTATTTCATCCAGACCGTCATTCCAATCTCCAGTTCTTATTAACGGTATTCCATGTTCTCCCAATCGTTTTTCTAAAATAAGATCTATAGATCTTAAAGCATGCTTATAAACAGATTCTGCTTTTGTTGAACGATGATAGATGTGGCCCCAACCTGTTTTATTGTGCGGCAAATCGGCAAACGGAAACTCTGACCATACATATGATGCCGTCTCATCTAATAACGAGTAATCACCGGTAGTCCTAACATACTCCACGATAGCCCAAGAGAGCCAGAGCGGGTTGTCTGAAGCATGGGAACGACAAGCAAAAGCAGTCCTACCATCAAGCTGAGTAAAGAACCAGTGGTATACATCTCCTTCAAAGAATTGATGAGAAGCATGGATAATAATCTGCTTTCTAGCTAACGCAGGGTCTACCCAGATAAGATTCACAGAGTCTTGAAGCTGATCCCTAAAACCAAAGGCTCCGCTTGTCTGATAAAAACCTCTCCGAGCCCAGATTCTCTCTGCTAAGGCCTGATATTTAAGCCAGTTTTGGTAGTGATCAAACTCGGTTTGATTTGTCTTAACTTCTACCGTTCCTACAAAATTCAACCACCAGTTACGTGTATTATCAAGGCTCTTATTAACATAATCCAAGCTTTTGTATTTTTTGGCTAACCTAAGCGCCTCCTCTCTCTCATCTGTCTGACCAAGGACAAATGCAATCGTACAATCTCCGCCTGCAGGAATATCCAAGGTACTTAAAAAAGCGGCTATCTGCCTATCGTCGCAAAGCTGAGTATTATCAGCTGTACCCTTCTCTACCATAAATGGACGGGTTACACCTCTACCCGAACCAAAAAACCTTCCTCTCTTTGTCTCCACACTCTCAGAAGAGATTGAACTTGAAACAAAAGCCCAGCCTTTACGGAACATATTACGCGGGTTATGGAATAGGAGAACATTATTATCTTTATCATGATTTACCAATAACTCACCTGAGCGTTCAGGCATAAATTCAAGCACCATCTGGAAATAAGGAGCAATACGAAATCTCTTTCTACGGCCACTGTTGTTTTTTATTTTTAAAAGATATACACCTAGAGGGTCATCTGGCGGCACAAATACAGTAAGCTCGGTTGAAATATTCTTTCCTTTCATATGAAACACCGCGCTACCGTCAACGCTGAACTCAGATGTGTTCTTAACACTATTATCGTTAAGCGGAAAATAGGTTGGAGAGTACCAGCTGTCTTCATCTATATCATACAGGTATATTGCCTCTCCAGGAATCTCTCTTGTAACCGTATCAGGCCAGTCTGGAGTCAGGCGGTTCTGTTGAGAGTTGCCGTTACACGATGTATGAAGACCGCGATTTGTGACCATTACAGAATGCCCCACAGAGTTAGACATAGCATGATCATAAGGCCTGGGAGTATAAGGAGTGCGGACTAAAATTTTGTTTCCATTATCCACATATTCAGAATAAGGCTGTGGTGTTCCGGGAAGAATCTCGCCGTGACCGATAAGCAGCTTCTTCTCTCTCTTGGGTTCATAATTTACAGCAGTCTGCTTAGGTTTCAACAATCTCTTCACTAGATCAAGAGCGCCACTGCGGCTCTCCTCATATCCAATCATAAGATGTATAGTTTTAGAAGAGTTGGGATCAAGTTCCACATTAAGCATAAGGCTCCCAATTGGATCAAATGTCGGATAGCAGTCAGTATTCTCGGCTTTCATAAAATCTAAAGTCTCAAGCACTCTTGGATGCCAGATGCTCTGAGCACGACCGATAAAATCCATTCTGGAAAATAGAATACCTTCAGGAGAAACATCTGTTGCTAAAATACCCATAGAGTTAGTACATTTTTGCCAGGATAAAAGCGTGTTAAATCCGCTAATATACTCCATCTGAGGAAATAACCGCGCATACTGAGTATGAAACCTATCATGCAATCCTCCGTTAAGAACCCACTCTAAGTAGGGAACAACTTTCAAACTGCGCTTACTATCTTTAAGATTTTTAATATTTATCTTCCAGATTTCTGCCCTGCTCTCCTGATCAGGTAAAGTTATATCAACAGTTGTTTCAATACCATTTGAAGAATTGACAACTTTAAGAGAATCTAGGTTAGTTTTAATCTTAGAAGGCTTAAACTTATCTTCTGGGAAATTACCTACTACAGGCCAATAGCGCTGTGTGGCATCAGTAGAGTCATCAACTAAATACAGGATCCTACCGCAGGGATCTATGAGATCATAGGACCGCCTGGTAATATCATATTCCGGAGGATAGACGCTGCTCTTTTTGTGGTCAACCTGACTATATATCTCCCCATTCTCCTTAAGAAATGTCCTATATCCAATCTTATTAGCCAGATGATAAGTTTTTACAAATTTCTTTCTTGAACGCCGCCTGAAAGAACGAATTAAAAACGATATTCCGCTAAAAATAAAAATGGCAATAAAGAACATCAGCAGTACTTGAAACAAAGCAATATTTTCTAAGAAAGCAAAGAAATTACCTCCAGCAGAATCACGCATAGCTATTGATTTACTCCAAGCATAATTCCACTCCTGGCCTCTTGGAATATAAAACGGAATTAAAAGAGGCCCCCAAGTACAAAACCTTTTGACCGCTTCTGGGATATAGCGCTGAGCTGTATCCATTTTAATAAACCGCGCAACTTTATCATCGAGCTTATCTAACCCTATAAAACTTAAGTTGACCAACGTTGCAACACGCAGCCCCATATGATCCATCCAGATAAGAACTCGAAAGAAATCAAAAGCAAGTACATATACAAAAAGATTGAGACTCCACTGCCTAAACGCCTGATCTGACATCGTTAAATTGTGGTATATAGCAGAGAGTGTGCGTATAGCTCCATCTTGGTTATACCATGTTGGGTCCGGCATCATCCGCAAGAAGGTAAATATAATTGGCGACATCCATAAACCCCAACGCAGAACATATATCATATGCTCTACAAGCTGAGAGAGACCTTCTCTTGAGAAGAAAAACTTAATCGGCGCTTTATGTTTTTCAAAAAAAGCAAGGAGGAAGACCTTATTGATCGCAAACAACCAAGCGGCTACAGCCCAGTTTATAACTCCGGCAAGCGATTCATCAAACAGCAGCCTAACTCCGCCGCTATAGCTTCCCAAATCTATCCGCCCCCACTTATTGACTAAAGGATATGTAATATATTCAGCGGCTTTAAACCCTGAGCTTGTATATAACTTAAACTTCTCTATAACAACAGGGACCTGTAAAGCATCGAGATAAAAAGCTAACGCACTACCGATAAAAGCACCTAGGATAGCATCGACAAAATACCGTCTCCAGGATTGAATTCGCCCCTGAGATTTAAACTTATAGGAAACATCCCTTAAAATGCTTATCCCTGCAGAGCAGAAAACACCGAGAACTGCACCGAATAGAACCCTATTTGACATATCCCAGTCAATGAAATCATTGCTTAAAGCATAGGCAACTCCTGCTCCTAGAATAACTCCTCTGGCATAAAGCACATGGTCACGATAGTTATAGCGTGCTCTCTGGAAAAAAGGCAGGCTACCATCAAAGGTCTCTATAATGGTTTTAAATAGCGGTAGAGTCAGAGCCCCGATAAAAATCCCTAAAAGAAGAGGGATCTTTTCTGCCGCTAGTTGTAATAAATTAAAATCCAGGAGCAGATAAACTGAATATATAAACCCCATTAGAAGAGCGCTGTAAGCCATGCCCTTTTTTACGCCTGTCTTTACATGTTCAGTCACGCTTTCCCATGAAGGAGCTATCCTGCGTCCATAATCAAGAGCCATTCCCGTTAAGAAATAGATTACTCCCCAGAGTCCTGCAAAAGAAAACATACTAGTCAATATAATCACAGGGATCTTAACCGCTTCAGGTAGAGACCCGACTTTAGCAGTAGAGCCTAAGTTCGCAATTATAGGTGCAATAACAACGCCGATAGAGATAAACAAAATGAAAATATGGAGCTTACGTTTTTTAAGCAGCTCTCTCTTTATAACCAGACTAAAACCATTGGCAGCAGCCTCATTAAATCCAAACACAATAACGACCCTGCCTAAGTATTCTAAAAACACTTCAAATGAAGACAAAATACCCAAGGTGAAAATATCACCTAACTGCCTAAGAAGTATTGGTGTCTGCAAAACCATTAACCAGTTAAGAAGATAGGGCGTTAAGATGATAGAGAATCCTGTAAGAGCCCTGACATGCTTGCCATTAATCGTTAAAGAACGCGCATTGGATACCTGATAAATCAAAAAGATAATAACTGCAATATATTTATTCAGCATCAAAATCTGACCAAAATTAGAAGGGGCAAATAAAATACCGAGCCTGCTCGAAGAAGCAGCCAAAAGCCCAACAATTAAAACATTCTTAAATGCCTGGAGAGGAGTAAGATGCCTGCCTGTAATTGTAAATTTAAGTAGCCCTGCAATAACTGCACCCGCTAAACCCAGACAGAGAAACTCCCAGCTAAAACCCTTGTTCAATGGGCATATTGTACCAAGGTAACATATCCCAAAAGCAACAGCAGTTATTAATGTAAATGTTAATCCATAAAGCAAATCTCTTTTTAACCTAGTAAGAATAGAGACGCTTAAAAGATCGGCCTTAATCTTAGACCCTGCATGCTTCTCTTTAGACCTCCTCCTCAAAAGCTTAATTGCTAAATTAGTAAAAAAACCTATAAAGATACTTAGTAGGAGAACTAAAGCTAACCTAAAGAAAATATAATTTTTATGCAAAAAGCTCTGCTTATAAAACTCAACATCGAAGTATAAAAACCCTTCTAAGGCTTTATCCTCTGAAGCACCTTCGGAGAGAACAGCTTCTTCTGAACTAGAGATAGTGGTTATAACAAAACATACTTCCTTAAGATCGCCTATTGTATTCCAAGCAACCTCCGCCCGAAAACAGTTCCAATCATTCTCAAGATCAAGAGGTATCGACTGCATAGCCCTAGAGCCCTTAATCTCCATCTTTACAGAGACCTCTTCCAGCTGTTTTTTATTAGGCGCCTTAAGGGAGACTCTAACGGCATCTACACTATTCTTGTTTAAGCTGACAGGGTAATCTTTTGTCCATAATCCTACGATAGACCCTTGAGGTAGCCAGTATTTAAACCTTAAGATGTCTTTGCCTAAGGCTTCGTCAAATACTCTATCTGTTGAACCCAGAGCAATGCCGATATTGAACGTTCCTTTTTGATTCGAATCTAGAATACTAAAAGAGTTGTCAACGCTGGAAAATGCTGGCAGAGAGAAGAAGAGTGTTGTTAAAAAAACTGCGATTATTTTTGGACAATAATTACGTTTTCTAAAAATCATCTTTTTTACCATTATAACCCTAAATATCTCAAACAATTAAAACAATCGGATTCCCGGCAACCCTACGCCCCTATTTTAATCAAAGTTTTATGTAGAGTGCAAATTATATAATATGCTTTTAAAAAATGCAACTATAAATACCTGCTTGTCAAGCCAAAGTTAAAATATCCCTTTCTTAGGAAAATCGATTATATCTTTAAGAAGCAAAGGGTGGGAGAAAGTCTGACATTAACATCTGCTGTTTTAATTAAAGACGGGGACGACGGGAATCGAACCCGCGATCACCAGATCGACAGTCTGGGGTCTTAGGCCAGGCTAGACGACGTCCCCGTAAATGAGGTACGAATGCAAATAATAATAGATTTTTTTATATCTGTCAACATCTAACTATTTCAGATTATCCAATATCTGATCTAAGTTTTCAAGTTCCAGCGAAACTTCCTGACCTCTTTTTCTAAGCTCGAACTTGCCTTCTTTTATATAATTAGAACCTACTACTATTTGATATGGAATGCCTATTAAATCTGCATCATTAAATTTATTTCCTGCTCGAATGGTTCTATCATCAAAGATAACCTCTAAGCCAGATTCCTTGAGAAACTTATATATCTCTTTAGATTTCCGAAATATCTCCTCATCATCTATATTTGTAGCTATAATAATCACCTTATAAGGAGCTAGAGCAGAATTCCATATAATGCCTTTAGCATCATTGTTTTGCTCAATAAAAGAAGCTGCTATTCTGTTGATTCCTATCCCATAGCAACCCATGATAATTTCACTGCTCTTCCCTTTACCATCGACAAAGAGAGCCTCAAGAGGTTTACTATAACGATTCCCGAGTTTAAATATATGTCCTATCTCAATCGCGCTCTGAATCTTTAAGGCCTTACCGCATTCAGGACATAAGTCAGACTCTTTAACATTTCTGATATCACAAAATTCATCTATTTTAAAATCCTTACCTTCCGATAAGTTTATTAGATGATAATCTTTTTTGTTTGCTCCTGCAGCAGCACCCGAGATACCTCTAACATCAAAATCAGCAATAATTCTTAACTTTAAGCCTAAAGGACCTGAAAACCCCATATCTGCTCCGGTCTCACTCTTTATCTCAGAAGCTGTTGCCATTCTAAGCTCACTAGATTTAAGTTTTTTACGCAGTTTAGCCTCATTAACATCACTCTCACCTCTCACAACAACAGCAATGAAACCAGTGTCATATCTATATATTATGGTTTTTAACAGCTTTCCAATAGAAACTCCTAGAGCCCTAGAGACATCAGCAATAGAACTAATGCCCGGAGTATAGACCTCTTTAATGGAATCTTCTCGGATCTCTTCTTTTCTAACTACACCCTCTTTTCTCCTTGCAACATCCAGGCTTGCTGCATAATTACAGCCAGAGCACAGCACAACCCTATCCTCTCCGTATTCAGAAGGAGCCATAAATTCATGAGAGACATCTCCCCCCATTATGCCAGGGTCCGCTTCAACGCTAAGATAATTAAGGCCGCATCTTTCAAATATATTACAGTAGGCCTGATAGATCTTTTTATAACTATCATCTAAAGACTCCCAGCTAGCATTAAAACTGTAAGCATCTTTCATAATAAACTCACAAGTTCTTATTACACCGAATCTAGGCCTAGGTTCATCTCTGAATTTAGTTTGGATCTGGTAAAGTATTAAGGGCAGCTGTCTATAAGACTCAACCTCTCCTGAGACCAGCCAGGTTATAACCTCTTCATGAGTAGGACCCAGTATCATATTCTTTCCAGCCCTGTTTTTAAACTGAATCATATCTTCACCTAACGTAGAGAGTCTACCGGTTTTCTGCCAAAGTTCCTCAGGATGTATAGCCGGAAGCAGCAGCTCCTGAGCTCCGGATTTGTCCATCTCCTCTCTCACTATAGCTATAACCTTAAGTAAAGTTTTAAAACCTAAAGGAAGGTAAGAGTAGAGCCCTGAAGCTAAGCGTCTTATCATGCCTGACTTAAGCATCAGCTGATGCGATATAGCCTCCGCATCCTTAGGCACCTCTCTAATTGTCGGCAAAAAACATTCTGAAAATTTCATATCATTTCCCTTACTTCCTGAACCAGAACAGTTATCAAATCAGCTTTATCCAATCTTTTGATCTGCTTCCCTTTTTTAAATAGAATAGCACAGTTTACTCCTCCTGCAATACCTATATCAGCACCCTTAGCTTCGCCTGGGCCATTGACTTCACAGCCCATAACAGCAACTTTTAGCCCCTTCTCTGTCTTTATCTTGATCAGCTCTTCTTTTGCCTTATTAGCCAAATCCAATATATCAATTTGAGCCCTTCCGCACCCAGGACAAGATATAACTTCAATCCCAAACTTACGAAGCCCTAAAGCAGAGAGTATCTCTTTTGCGATTTCAACTTCACGAAAAGTTGAATCAGTAAGAGAGACCCTAATGGTGTCGCCTACTCCTTGCATAAGAAGAGCCCCGATGCCAATACTAGATTTAACAATCGCAGATACTCCCGCCCCTGTTGCAGTAACACCAATATGCAGCGGGTAATCAAACAGAGAGGCCGTCTTCAAATTAGCCAGGTAAGTCTCCATGGCAGTATCAGCTTTAAGGGATAGAAAGATGTCTTTAAAATTTAAACCTTCCATATATTCTAAATACTCCTTAAGCAGCTCTAGCATTGAGTCAACAGAATTATATTTTTTTCTATAAGCTTCTGGGACTGAACCGATATTAATTCCCACTCGAATTGGAATATTATTCCTTTTAGCCGACAATACAACTTCTTCTAAGCCCTCTTTTGAGATATTACCTGGATTAATCCTCACTGCATCTGCTCCCAGCTCTATAGCTGAAAGAGCAAGCTTAAAATCAAAATGGATATCCATCTCAACAGGAAGAAGGCTCCCCTTGATAATCTTCTCTATGAACCCAGCCTCGCCTTCTTCTCTGTATGCAACCCTTATAATCTCAGAGCCCGCTTCTTTTAATTGGGCTATCTCATCTATTATCTGAGAATACTTATCAGGACTCTTTTTGATCATGGTCTGTATAGAGACTGGATTATCTCCTCCAATCTCAATATTGCCAACCCTGACCACCCTTCTTTTTCTCATTTAAAAAATACTCGCATTAAATCAAAATAAGTAAGGTATAAAAAGAGAGAAAGCAATAAACCCATTCCTATCTGAGTAAACCTCTCTTGGACAATAATGGAGACCGGCTTACGGCGAATCTTCTCCATCAGGATAAAGAGAAGATGACCTCCATCTAAGACTGGGATGGGCAACAGGTTAAATATTGCAAGACTAACATTTATTAATGCCATCAGGGAAAGTAAGTAACTGATGCCCATATCGGCCATCTTAGAAGATATATGAACGATACCCACTGGACCTGTGACTGAATCTTTAAGAGATAGCCTGCCAATAACAATATTCAAAATAGCTCTTAGAGTATTAGCAGAGACATTAAAAACAGTTACCGCTGACTCTCTAAGTGACTCATAAGGCCCGTATTTCTTTATAAATACATCTCTATCGTCTGGTAATATACCTAATAATCCTATTACTTTTTTCTGACCGTTTAAATCTAATATCTCATTATCTTTAGTTTTAACTGTATAGCTAAATTCATACTGATCACGCTTTACAGTTATCTTTAGGTCCTGATTCGGCCTTGGATGCACTTCTGCTATTAAATCCTCCCAATTTTTAACCTCCTCACTATCAACAGATATTATCTTATCACCAATCTTTAAACCCGAACTTTGAGCAGGATAACCCTCTTTAAAATCACCTATAGTAGTGCCTGCTGTAGGAAGACCGCTGCTATAAAGTATGAAGAAGAGTATAAAGGCTAGAATATAATTACCGAGAGGTCCGCCTAATACGATCAAGCTTCTCCTGCCAGGAGGTTGAGAAAGAAATTCATTCTTCTCGCCTTTTAGATCCTCTCTAGGGTTTTCACCGGCCATCTTCACATAGCCTCCAAGAGGAATAAGTGAAATCTTATACTCTGTTCCAGATCTTTTAAAAGAGAAAATCTTAGGCCCAAACCCGATCGAAAAAACCTCAACAGTAACGCCCATTCTCTTAGCAACAATAAAATGTGATGCCTCATGCACAAATACAAGAAAACCAAAAGCAATAATAACTAGAATCATATCTTACCAACCTCCTTTATAATATTAGCGGATATCTCTTCTGCATCCCTAAAAACCTCTTCGATATCCCCAAGTGAGCCTAGGTCAAAAACATTATGCCTCTTTACAGCCTCTTCAATAGAAGGAATTATATCCTTGAAGGCTATCTTGGAGCTCAAAAACTCATTGACTATGATCTCATCGACCTTAACAATAAAAGCGGGCAAGCTTCCGCCTTGCTTTAACGCATCATAAGCTATTCTTAAGGCTGGATAACTATCTCTAGCTACCGCTTTAAAGCTCATCTTCTCTAAGCTTCCCCAATCAATTCTCAAGCCTGAATCAAGCCTGTTAGGATGACCCAAAGCATGCGCTATAGGGATTCTCATATCAGGTACAGCCATCTCAGCAAACGTTGTTCCGTCTTTTAGCTCTACCATGGCATGGATAATTGCTTCTGGATGAATTATCACATCTATAACGTCTAAGGAGAGACCGAAGAGATAGCAAGCCTCTATTATCTCAAAGCCTTTATTCATTAAGGTAGCTGAATCTATTGTAATCTTATTCCCCATCTCCCAGCGGGGATGTGAGAGAGCCATATCCAAAGATACGTTCTCTAGCTCTTTATCTGAAAAATCCAAAAACGGCCCCCCAGAACAAGTTAAAAAAACCTTAGATATTTCGCTTTTATCAACCCCCTTAAGAAGCTGATATATCGCATTATGCTCACTATCTAAAGGAATGATTTTAGAGCTGCTCTTTGCTCTTATACTGCTAATAACAGATCCTGCAGCTATTATCGCTTCTTTATTTGCAATGGCCAAATTAATATCGTTCTCCAGAGCGAACATTAACGGCCTTATTGCATCTGTACCGGAAAGAGCCAAAACTAAAAGATCTACCTTTTGATCTGCTGCAAAATTTAAAAAATCATTCTGAGATTTAAAAAACTTAAGAGGAGATCTGCCGATATTTTCAGCTCTGTTTAAAAAAACATTATCTACCTGGAACTCTCGTGCCTGCTGAGTAAGAAGCTCTATATTGCTGTCAGCGCCCAAAGCAACCACATTAAAAAACCCGCCGCTTTTAGCAACTATACTAAGAGTCTGCTTACCAACACTGCCTGTTGATCCTAAAATAGCAATCTTCTTCATTTAATTATAAAATTATGCATATAAATATAATAAAACGGTAGAGCTATCAGGATGCTATCTGCTAAATCCAGCACACCGCCTAGGCCTGGAATAGTCTTACCAGAGTCTTTAACTCCGGCATCGCGCTTAAGAACAGATTCTGATAGGTCACCAAATTGAGCGCATACACCTAGAATAAAACCTATGGCGAGAGCATGATAAAAAGACATTATCCCTAAATAAATAGAGGCTCCATAGGAAACCATCATTGCAAAAACAATGCCGCCAATAAAACCCTCTACAGATTTTTTAGGGCTTACCTTGGGAATTAAAGGATGTCTTCCAAACTTTACGCCAATCAGATAAGCACCTACATCCGTTGCTTTGATTACACAGATATAATATATCACCAGAGCAGTCCCGCTTTGGAGCATTCTAATCTTTATTAAAAATATTGCTGGTATCGTTATATATATTAACCCCAGCATAGTAAGCCCCAAACATAAAGCCGCATCTTTATTGGTCTTTCTTATCATCTGATAAAGGAAGAGCAGTATTAATGCAAAGGAAAGCGGATATATAAGATATTCAAGACCTAGGTTCTCTTTTAAGGATATCGCAAAGAGCAAATATGAGACTATAAAGCCAATGCCGGGATATATGCTGCCGTATTTCTTTGCAACAATTCTATAAAACTCCCAAAGTGCAACCGTAGCCAGCACTATAATTAAGGAGGCAAATATGAAAAATTTGGCAAACATTATAACCCAGAATATAAACAGGAGTATTACTATGCTGCTGATAATTCTTTTCACTAAATTACTATCAAAGAGATCCATATTTTCTCCTACGTTTGTTATAACTTTTTATAGCTCTTATTAAATCTGACTTTCTAAAATCAGGCCATAATCTTGTTGTGGTATAGAGCTCTGCATAGGCTATCTGCCAAAGCAAATAATTGCTAACACGATACTCTCCTGCAGTACGAATCAAGAAATCAGGATCGGGCAAATCAAAAGTATAAAGATAGCTGCTTAGTAAAGATTCGTTAAGCGCTGCAAGTTTAATCTTGTCAGATTTAAAATCACTGGCAACCCTGATTACTGCACTGACAATCTCTTCTCGAGCACCATAGTTGATAGCTAAAGTCAGATTGAGCCTGTTGAAACCCTCTGTATTGTGCATAATCTTCTCTATCTTATGAGGAAGCTCGCCAGGTAGAGCCTTCCAATTTCCGATAACACGCATTCTTATATTCTTCTCCTCTGTAAGTCTAGTTAAATCATTGTCTATTTTTTCCTCCAATAGCTTCATTAGCGCATCAACCTCTTTTTTAGGTCTCTTCCAATTTTCTGTTGAAAAAGTATAGAGAGTCAAATATTCTACCCCTAATTCCAGGCAGTAATCAATTGTTCTTCGAACAGACTTTACCCCCCTACTATGTCCATATCTGCGAGGAAGACCCTTCTTAACAGCCCAGCGACCATTTCCATCCATTATAATCGCTATATGTTTTGGAACATCAGTAATAGAAGTCATGAACGGTTATTAAAAAATCTTATCGCTGAACATCTGACACAGTTGGACCCTGAATACCAGCTAGCAACTCTTCTAGTTTGCCCAATTTGCCTCTAAGCTTATTTATGCTCTCTATGGCTTTATTAAGTTTTATTTCAAGTGAATCTATGTACTCTTCTTTTGATTTGTTAACCTCAAACAATTCATCTTTTCTGATAACAACGTTATCAAGTTTTTCCTGAAAACTCTGGATCTTATCCTCCAGATAAGTACTATTTGTAACAACTGCATGATAGCTTGATTCTAATTTATGGAACTGCCTTGCAATCTCAACCCTCTCTTTCCTCTCCAACAGAGCCCAAGCAAGAACAAGCACTAAAACAAGGATAAGACCGGTATAAACCTTTCTCATTTAAGACCCTCCTGTATTATTTTGCATACTCTTTAATTCTTCTCTGGCGATCCTCTAACGCTTTACCAAGTTCCTCTAAAAATTCGGCCCGAACCTTGGTAAGCTTTTTGGGGAGCACAACTATCTCAACACGTCTGTTCTTCTGTCGACCCTCTTTGGTTTCACTTGAATCAATAGATTGATACTCACCATAACCAGTAGCCTGCACGCGATCGGAGTCTAAACCTTTTTTATCAGTAAAGTAATGCAGCACACTCAACGCTCTGGCTGCGGATAACTCCCAGTTGGATTTCCAAGGTGAATATTTTATAGGAACATTGTCGGTATGACCTTCTATTGAAATCCTTCTATCGGGTACATCTTTTTCAAGGAATACCGCAACCTTATCAAGCATCGCATCTGCCTCAGGCCGCAATTCAGCCTTACCGGAATCAAAGAATACCTCAGCAACAAACCTTAAGACCAAACCTTTCTCTTCTAAAGACAGTTTTACGTCTCTATTGTCTATCTCTTCCCTAAACCTGCTCTCTAAGCTCTCTTTTGCCAACTCTAATTCTCTTATCTCTTGATTTTTTTCAGATTTTAACCTTTCAATCTCAATCCTCAGACGCTGTAGCTCTTTTCTCATAACCTGAACCTTTTCAATCTCACCTGGCGGTGTTTTCTTAAAGGTAAGAGCGCACCCTGAAATTAAAAAACTAACGGCCAATAAAACAACCCAACTCTTTTTAAACATATGACACCTCCTAAGGTTATCTTAAAATTATTACTTTTAAATATTAACACTACTGTTTTTGGTCGTCAAGGAAGTAAGGTTTTATTAAGAATAAGCGCAGCAAATACAATAGACGCCATAGACATTATTTTAATAAGAATATTTATAGACGGGCCGGCGGTATCCTTACAAGGGTCACCCACTGTATCGCCAGCTACAACTGCCTTATGGGCGTCAGAACCCTTGCCTCCAAGGTTGCCCTCTTCAATATATTTCTTTGCATTGTCCCAGCTAGCTCCAGAATTAGACAGCATAATAGCAAGAACAAAGCCGGATACAAGCGACGCGATAAGCAGCCCTATGTTGGCCTCGACTCCAAATAGTATTCCTACCAAAACAGGAGAGAGCAATGCTATGGCAGCTGGCAAGATCATCTGCTTCTGTGACGCTAGAGTCACAATCTCAACGCAACGCGCATAATCAGGCTTGGCTTCACCTTCCATCAAACCTTTTATCTCCCTAAACTGCCTTCTAACTTCAATAACTACTTTTGAAGCAGCACTGCCAACAGCCCTCATCATCAAAGACGAGAACAGAAAAGGAAGCATGCCTCCTATAAATAGGCCTACTATAATTTTGGGGTTTAGCAGTGAAAGATTTAGCTCTGCACCCAAAAACTCAAGTTTATCCTTATAAGTCACAATAAGAGCCAGTGCGGTTAAGGCAGCGGATCCTATCGCAAAACCCTTACCTGTTGCAGCAGTAGTATTACCTAAAGAGTCTAACACATCTGTTCTCTCTCTAACTTCCGGAGGAAGTCCAGCCATCTGAGCATTACCGCCAGCATTATCAGCAACAGGCCCATAAGCATCTGTTGCTAGAGTAATCCCCAGAGTGCTCAACATACCTACTGCAGATATTCCTATACCATATAGTCCAAGATTGAAGTTAGAAAAACCACCTGAAAAATAAAAACTCAAAAGTATAGCTACGGCAACAGTAATTATCGGAATAAGAGTGGAGACCATTCCAACAGAGAGTCCCGAAATTATAACAGTTGCTGGCCCAGTCAAAGCTGATTTAGCTACTGAACGTGTTGGAGAATACCTATGTGAGGTATAAAATTCGGTCGAAAGCCCTATCAAAATACCAGCCAAAAGCCCTGTGATCACCGAATAATAGATACCTAAATACTCAAGCCCTAAAACTCGGGTAATTAAAAAATACCCCATAATTGCAATTAAAATGGCTGAAAGAAAAGTGCTTTTTCTTAAAGCCCAAAGCAATGCAGACTGAGTAGAATTCTCCTTGCTTCTTACGGTGACTATTCCTACTATTGAGGCAATAACGCCCAAAGCAGCTATAGTCATCGGTATTGTAACCCCAGCTACACCCAGTCCAGCTGTAACAGCAAGAGCCATCGTAGCTACAATTGATCCCACATAAGACTCATATAGATCTGCCCCCATACCAGCAACGTCACCAACATTGTCACCTACATTATCTGCTATAACCGCTGGATTTCTAGGGTCATCCTCCGGAATCCCTACTTCTACCTTACCTACTAAATCCGCGCCCACATCTGCTGCCTTAGTATATATCCCCCCGCCAACTCTTGCAAATAACGCATAACAAGATGCACCCATTGCAGAACATAAGAGAGTAGAAGTAATTATCGAAAGCCTCTGTGCAGAATCTATAATAGCTGAAGAAGAAGAATAGAACCAGCTGAGTATAGAATACCAGGCAACCAAATAAAACAACCCTAAACCAACAACTGTAAGCCCCATTACAGAGCCCGATAAAAATGCTACTTTTAGTGCCGAATTTAAACTAGAGCGAGCTGCATTTGCCGTGCGAGCGCTAGAGTTTGTCGCTACTTTCATACCTATAAAGCCGGCCAAACCTGAAAAGAAACCTCCGCTTACAAATGCATAAGGCACAAAAATTCCTATATAACCTTGCTTGACCATCAGCATTAAAAAAGCAAAGGCCAAGAGAAAAAATATTGCTACCGTAGTATATTGCCTCTTTAAATAGGCTCTGGCTCCCTCTCGAACCGCACTAGCAATTTCAATCATCTTTTCGGTTCCTTCATCTTTTCTTAAAATCCAGATTACAATAGCTCCAGAGAAGAGAAGCGCTAAAATAGAACCGAGCGGAGCTAGCCAAAACAACTCTTTCATAATTCCCCCTTAATATTTGAAATAATAATAATTTTACCCCTATTTTTTAAGATAGAACGTCTGAGCTCTCTTAGAGCCCACAGATATAATGGATATTTCAGACTCTATAAGCTCTGATATCCTACCAATATATTTTACTGTATTGACAGGTAATTCGGATAGAGATCGAGCTGCGCTTGTATCCTCGCACCAACCTTCAACCTCTTCGTAAACAGGGATAGCCTCCTGCCAGAAATTAAAATCAGCAAGAGGGTATTGACACGTCTTACCGTTATATCTGTACCCAATACATATCTTTATCTTTTCCATGCTGTCTAAGACATCTAATTTTGTCAAAGCAATCTCATCTATTCCATTTATTTTGACTGCATAATGGACCATGCTAGCATCAAACCAGCCGCACCTTCTAGGCCTTCCAGTAGTAGCACCGAATTCATTGCCTTTAGACCTGATCTTTTCCATTAAATCATCCTCAAACTGAGATGGAAAAGGACCCTCTCCTACACGCGTAGTATAGGCCTTTGCAACCCCGACAACTCTGTCTATCTTGGTAGGACCAACACCGCTGCCTATACAAGCCCCGCCTGAAAGAGTCGAAGACGATGTAACAAAAGGGTAGGTGCCGAAGTCAATATCCAAAAAAGTTCCCTGAGCACCCTCAAAGAGCACGCTCTTACCAGACCTAAAAGCCTCATCAATATAGAGAGCACAGTCTCTTACAAACGGTGCTAATGTCTTTGCATAACCAAGATAATCCTGATAAATTTCATCCAGATCAAAATCTTGATAATTGAAGACTTTTGTCAAAATATTGTTTTTAATTTCAAGATTTATCTTTAATTTTTTACGCAGGGTACCCTCATTTAAAAGATCTATCATTCTGATGCCTAAACGATCAAACTTATCAACATAAGAAGGGCCTATCCCTTTACCAGTAGTACCTATCTTTAAATCACCAAGCTGATTCTCTTTAAGCTTATCCCAAACCCTATGATATGGGAAAACAACATGCGCCCTATCACTTATAATGAGATTTTCCGGTTCAACTTTATAACCTTTAGAGACTATTCCTTCCATCTCCTCTATTAAAACTTTGGGGTCTATAACCACTCCATTGCCTATAACGCAAACTTTATCCCGATGCAATATCCCTGAAGGAATAAGATGAAAGACATATTTATCATCTCCCACAACTACTGTATGACCAGCATTGTTTCCCCCTTGATACCTTACGATCAGATCAACATCCTCGCTTAGCCAGTCTATTATCTTGCCCTTCCCTTCATCTCCCCATTGCGTACCAATCAATATTTTATTCATAGCTCTCCTGTGGTTTAAAAATTTTTAAAGCTGGTAAAATAGGACCTAGAGTTTAATCCCTTTTACGGCACGTATATATTTAAAATCGAGCAGCTCTTTTACAACAGCAGCATCAACAGCTATATCAAGATTCAAAACCATTAAAGCATTACCGCCAAGCTCCTCTCTACCAAACGTCATTCCGGATATATTAACATTATTATTACCAAAGATATTACCTATATGACCTATGACACCAGGCTTATCTTCGTTATATATAACAAGTATATTTCCTACTGGAGGCGCCTCAAGGTAATAACCATCAATATTAACTATTTTGGGATTATTATCACTAAACAGCGTCCCGGCAACCTCTTTTATCTCTTTATTGGTCTGGACAATAACCTGAATTAAATTACTGAAATTATGAACTTTTGAAGATTTAACCTCTTCAATGCTGATCTGCCTCTCTTTTGCAATTATAAGAGCATTCACATAATTTACGGATTCAGCAAGCATTGGAGAAAAGAAACCTTTAAGTATTGCCGAAGAAAGAGAAGTAATATCATATTCCAAAATATCTCCGCTATATTTTATCTCAATCTTCTTAACGTTACCCTCTATGAGCTGACCAAGCAATGAGCCTAATTTTTCAGAAAGATTAAAATAAGGCTTTAAAATCTCAGCCGTCTCAGGCTCAATAAAAGGCATGTTTACAGCATTTCTGACAACATTGTTTATCAATACATCCCGAACCTGCTCTGCAACCTCAACAGCCACATTGAGCTGCGCCTCTTCAGTAGATGCCCCTAAATGAGGAGTGAGAACGACGTTGTCTAACTCAAAAAGCGGACTGCTTTCGGGAGGTTCATTCTCGTAAACATCCAAAGCAGCACCTGCAATATTTTTCTCTGAAAGAGCTTTACATAGAGCCTCTTCATCCACGATACCGCCGCGAGAACAGTTGATAATATATGCTGTATTTTTTACCATCTTCAGCTCTTTATCAGAAAGCATATGATAAGTATTATCAGATAAAGGAATATGAAACGTAATATAGTCCGATCTTTTCAGAAGCTCATCGTACTTAACTAACTCAACCTCAATCTTAGAGGCTATATCTTCAGAGATATAAGGATCAAATGTAAGAACTTTCATTCCAAACCCAATAGCTCGTTTGGCCACCTCTCTCCCTATTCTCCCTAAACCCACAACACCTATAATCTTACCGTGCAGCTCTTTACCCATAAACTTTTTACGTTCCCATTTATTCTCTCTCATCGATAAGCTGGCTTGAGAAATATTTCGAGCCAAAGCTAAGATAAGAGCCATGGTATGCTCTGCAGTCGATATGGTATTACCTAAAGGGGTATTCATCACAATGATTCCCTTTTTAGTCGCAGCATCAACGTCTACATTATCCAATCCAACTCCAGCGCGACCTATAACTTTAAGACTGTCTGCAGCCTCTATAATAGAAGATTTAATCTTTGTTCCGCTGCGGATTACAATACCATCATAACCTTTAATCTCTCTTATAAGTTCATCTTCGCTTAAACCTGTTTTCTTTATAACTTCAATACCTGATTCAGTTAAAATATCAATACCATCCTGAGCTATATTATCACTAACTAAAACCTTAACCACCTTAGGCCTCATCCTTGCAGCTTTTAAGAAACTCTTCTTCTAGTTTTAAAATTCCTGCACCAAGCTTAAACTTGTATCCAAAATGATGCAGCCCAAATTCAATAGCTGCAATACCTGATAGAACATCAAAAAGATTTATATAACCCAGGTGTGCAACCCTGATTATCTTACCCTTTAACTCTGCCTGACCGCCGGCTATACTTATGCCGAACTCTGCACGGATAAACTTGACCATCTCCTCAGAGTCTAAGCTCTCTGGAATTAAAACACTAGTGAGAGTACTGGAGGGACGCTGAGCAAAGACTTTAAGCCCTAAAGACGCAACTGCCTCACGTGTCATAGCAGCAAGATTAGCATGCCTCTTCCAGACATTCTCAATACCCTCATCAAGTATCATCTTAAGGGCTGTCCGTAAAGCTACGATCATATTCACAGCAGGAGTCCAAGGAGTATCAAACTTAGATGCTGACTTACCAGCTTTGATTAAGTCAAAATAATATTTAGGAGAGCTGGAACTCTCTATTAAAGATTGTGCGTCTTTAGATAAACTTATAAAGGCAAGTCCAGGAGGAAGCATCAGACCTTTCTGGGATCCACTAACCACAATATCTAAACCCCAATCATCCATTCTCAGCTCATCAGCCCCTAAACCACTTATAGCATCAACTACAATTAAAGCATTGAACTCTTTGGCTAAGCTAGCCATGCTCCTAATATCATAGTTTACACCTGTAGAGGTTTCACATAGTGTAGTCAAAATAACTTTACGGCTATCGCCTACTTTTAATTTCTCTCTTAGATCATCTAGGTTTAAGGTAACTCCCCATTCTAAATCTAAAACATCATACTCTGCGCCATAGGCCTTAGTTATCTCGGCCCATCTTTCACCAAACTTTCCTCCTACAACAGGTATAAACCTAACGCCGTCCTGCATTAGATTGGCTACTGCAGCCTCCATAACGCCGGTGCCCGAAGAAGAGACAATTAAAACCTGATTTTTGGTTTGAAATATAGTCTTTAAGTCCTCCGAAACCTCTTTAAGTATGGAACGAAATTCATCTGTTCTATGATGAATCGTAGACTCCGCCTGCGAAAGCAAAACTTCCTCGGGAACAGGAGTTGGTCCTGGAGTTAGAAGACTTTTTTTGTAAGGCCTAATCATCTCAAGACCTCTTCTTAGGATTTCTTCTTTTTAGTATAGATAACATTATCTATTATGCCGTAATCCTTTGCTTCTTCTGCGCTCATAAAATAATCTCTATCAGTATCTTTCTTAACTTTATCTATTGATTGAGAAGTATGGAGCGAAATTAACTTATTTATCTCATCTCTTAAGCGAAGTATCTCTTGAGCCTGAATATGAATATCTTCCGCAGCTCCCTGGACACCGCCCCAAGGCTGATGAATCATTATCCTGGAATGCGGCAAAGAGAACCTCTTTCCCTTAGCACCTGCCATAAGCAATAATGCCCCCATGCTGGCCGCCTGCCCTACGCAGTAAGTAGAGATATCGGGCTTTACAAATTGCATTGTATCATAGATTGCCAGTCCGCTCGTAACAGAGCCTCCAGGCGAGTTAATATAAACACTTATATCTTTATCTGCATCCTCAGACTGTAAAAAAAGAACCTGAGCAATGATAAGATTAGCTACATTATCATCGATAGGAGTACCTATAAAAATTATCCTATCTTTTAACAGTCGAGAGTAAATGTCAAATGCACGCTCACCTCTTCCAGTCTTCTCAACTACCATGGGAACAAGGGTCTGAAACTTAGCAGGCATTATTCACCTCCATTTTTAATATTAACTATCTCAGCATGCTGCTTTAAGAATTCTATAACTTTTTTCCTTAATAAGCTAGCTTTTATATTCTCCAACCCATCGTCTTTTTTAAGATTGGATTCCAATTCCTCCAGAGTACTATTTTGACGCTTAGCTAGGGCCTCTAAATGCTCCCTTAACTCTTGATCTGAGATCACTATGCCTTCTTTCTGAGCAATCTCCTTTAAAATAAAATAGACCTTCAGCTCTCTCTGAGCCTCCCTCTGAGCTTCTTTCAATATCATCTCTTTCTGGGTCTCTATATCTTTCTTAGGAAACCCTCTATAGAGCAATCTCATTGCTATATCTTCAGCCGAAACATCCACCTGACGGCTTAGAAGCTGAGGCGGCAACTCCATTTTGGAATTTTCGATAAGCTCAGATATAAGATTTTCCTCTAAGTCGACTTCAGCCTCTCTAGTGCGATGGTTTTGCAGCTCCTCTCTTATAACCTTCTTTAAATCATCGATATTACTATGATTACCGAACTCTTTTGCAAAATCATCATTAAGCTCTGGTTCTTTTTTCTCCTTAACCCCTTTTACATTGATCTTAAAATCGCACTCCTTTCCAGCAATCTTTTTATCTCTATAATCATCAGGCACATTGAGCTTAAACTCTTTGATCTCGCCAGAACTTAACCCTTTAAGATTATCCAGAAGCTCAGGAAAGAGATTCTCTTCATTAAGGTATAACGAAAGGGCCTCTTTTTTATCTAAATCACTATCTTTTGGCTTCATCTCTACGTCTGCTACGACAACATCTTCGAGAGCAGACGGCCTTTGAACATCCAGCCACTGAGTCTTCTCTCTCTTAATATCATCTAAAACCTTATTAATATCTTTGTCCTCTACGCTTGTATCTTTTTTATTCAATTTTATATTCTTATATTTCGACAACTTAACTTTTGGAGCCTCTTCTATCTTCAGCGTAAACTTATACTCACCCTTCTTTCCCTGTTCAACGCTAAGCAATGCTGGGGCCGATATTGGATTCACCCCTGAAGCCTCCATAGCCTTTCTATAAAAAAGAGAGACTACGCTCTCTTCGATATCTTTTTCAATCTCAACGCTATGCTTGGCCAGCACCATCTCTAGCGGAGCCTTACCTTTTCTATAACCAGGAATTGCAACTTTATTTTGCCAGTCAGATTCTACTCTCTTTCTTAAAGCCCCAACTTCTTTAGGATCCAAGTAGACCTCTAAATCGCTCTCAACCGTAGTAATTCTTTTAATCTTTATCTTCATTTTTAAAATCCTTATCCTTATGCCTATGCATTTTTATTCTATCTTCATACCTTAAGACCTGCTGTTTTAAAACATCAAACGATTCATCAACAGCTAAATACATGTCTTCATTTTTTTCCTTAACCTTAAAGTGGGCCTTCTTGAGATCCATATTGACCTCGACAGCAGAGAGATGCTTTTCAATCTCTAATACCACGTGGACATTTATTATATCATCAACATATTTATCTAAATAGTCGATCTTGCCCTCAATGTAAGACCTTAAAGCATCAGTTATATCAAAATGTCTACCTGTTATTGTTGTTTTCAAACTATACCCCCTTTAATTTTTTACATCTTAAACCTTTCTCCAAGGTAGACTTTTTTTGCTTTATCATCGTTAATCAAATGATCTGCATCACCTGAAAGGAGAACACTGCCTTCAGAGACTATGTAAGCCCTGTCCGTTATCGCTAAAGTCTCTCTTACATTGTGGTCGGTCAGTAATATTCCAATACCTTTACTCTTAAGATCTAAAATTATATCCTGACATTCAGCAACAGCTATAGGATCTATTCCGCTAAAAGGTTCGTCTAAGAGCAAGAACAATGGATTTATAGCCAAGGCTCTTGTAATCTCTAGCCGCCTCCTTTCACCGCCAGATAAAGTATAGGCCTTGCTCTTAGCTAAATATGATATCCTTAACTCTTCTAACAACATCTCAAGTCTCAGCTTTCTCTCCTGCGGATGGATGCTTAAAGTCTCCAGCACCGCCATTATATTATCCTTAACACTTAAGTTTCCAAATATAGCCGGCTCCTGTGAAAGATAACCTATCCCTAAGCTTGCTCTTTTATGCATAGGCAGCTTTGTTATATCAACATCTTTAAAGTATACGCTCCCCTTATTAGGAGCAATTAAACCTACGATCATATAAAAAGTTGTGGTCTTACCAGCTCCGTTAGGACCTAGCAGCCCGACTATCTCAGAGCCGGCTACATCAAGTGAGATACCATTTACCACTCTTCTGTTCTTGTACTCTTTTATTAAACCTTTGACCTTTAGCATGTTTTACTCAGGATATATCTCAAGCTTAGGGCGCCCAAGAAGATTAACCTTTCCCTCTTTTAAGTCATATATCGCCTCAGAAGAATAGGTTAGTGAATTGCCGCGTCTAAGTTTAACATTGCCTTTGGCATGAGCCCTGCTAATACCCTTCTCGTCTTTATTGAAATAGATGATCAGCTTATCGCAGAATAGCTCTCCTCTCCTATCTAAAACGTGAACGTTATCGCTGAAAACAGCTATATTTTCGGTGTAATCTATATCTAAAGGACCGTCAGATTTAATTATAATCTGAGGCACAGTTTTAAATTTAACATCTTTTTTAATAACCGCTTTAGTTAATTTTGTATCAACCTCACCGCCTTCACCTGATATCTCGCTATCGTTTTTCACTATTCTCAACCTATCTTCTGTCCAGATAACATCTCTATCCTGATCCCATCGTAATATATCTGTAAAAAGTGTATCTCCTTCTAAGTTTTTTACAACAACACTGCCTGTCAATACTACCTGCCTATTCACTTTATTCAAAAAACCTTTGTCTGCCCGCATATCTACGGGGCCGTTATCGCTATAAAGCCTTGCCTTAATCGACTCCAGAGCTACATCATCCTTGCTTAACTGTGCACTCTCTCCTTCCACTTCCCATTTTTTGTTATTCTGCTTGTCATAGCCTGCTAGAGTAAAATCATTTAAGCTCTCCTCTAACGCATAGGAGCTCCTAGTAAAAAATACCAACAATAAGACTGCAGTTTTTATTAACATTTTAAACCCGCCTATCCTAGCATGGCAACAGGGCCAAGTCAAGCTGGAGATAGATATCCAACATTAAACAATACAATAGAACCAACTAATCCAATATCAGATTGGTAATTGTCTTAGTAATACCATTTATTGCACGCAGCTCTGTTACAACGAACCTCATCAGCTCTTCGTAATTAGAAGCTTTGATCTGGGCTATAACATCCTGCTCGCCAGAGGTTAGGTCTACATCGACTACGTTTTCAAAAGACTTCATTTTTTGGATAACTTCTTTTTCTTCACCCGGCTCTACGTTAATTTTCAAATAAGCTCTGGCCATCTCTCTCTCCTTTTTTAGTTCAAGCTAATCTCTTCTCAATTTAAAGACCCTGTCATGCAAACGAACCCGCTCTTTAACTCCTAGGCCTACAATCTGCCCCGGCAAGATCTCACTGACAATCTGATGTTCAACCTGCATAGAGTTCACATCCATCTCAAAATCGGTTGTATGACCTTTTATTTTAATCCTATCACCAGACTTCAAGCTTTTAGCTGTAATCTCTATAATAGCAGCAGAAGGTTTTGCATAAAAATTTGTAATGATACCTATCTCGATCCATTCTTCAGGCATAAGCTCACCTCCTTAAAAGATACTTTTTCAAAGATAGCTAAGACCTTCACTAAGAGCAGAGGTTATTAAAGCTTTATCTACTAGAGAAGATACTGCCACCAAACCTATGGAACTTGGCAATACAAATCTTAAGGTTCCAAATTTAGCTTTTTTATCATAAAGAATGCTACTCAAAATTTTTTCCTGCTCCATCTTTCTGTTCATCTTGGGCAAAGTCTTAAACTTCAAGATTAAATTTATTATTCTCTTTAAATCATTTTCTTTCAAAACCCCAAGCTTATTAGCAATCAAACTCTCAACAACGAGACCAAAAGATACCGCCTCCCCATGAGATACTCTCTTATACTCAGAGACTGTCTCTATAGCATGGGCTATTGTATGGCCTAAGTTTAAGGCTATCCTTATATCCTCACTGTCATACTCGTCTCTTTCGACAAACGACGTCTTTATTCTGCTGCATCTTAAAACTATCTCACCCCATAAGCCCAGCGAGAAAGAAGATGGGTCTTCATTGCTAGACTCTAATAATTCAAAGAGCTCTACATCTCCCAAGATTCCATATTTTATAATCTCGGATAACCCATTGGAGAATTCTTTAAGAGGCAGGCTCTTTAAGAAATTCAAATCGGATACAACCAGTTTAGGCTGGTAGAAAGCTCCCAGCAGATTCTTACCCCATTTTAAATCTATCGCAACTTTCCCGCCAATACTCGAATCGACTTGAGCAAGAAGAGTAGTCGGGATCTGGATGAAAGGCACGCCTCTCTTGTAAATAGCCGCTAAAAATCCTACCAGGTCACCAACAACTCCTCCTCCAAAAGCTATAAAGAGTACGCTCTCAGCCTTAGAAAACTCAACCGTTGATCTTAGAAGGTCAAAAAGAACCTGCCAAGACTTACTCTTCTCAGAGTCCGCAACTTCCAAGAAAAGGCTCTCTTTGAATACCTCTAAATAAGGCTCTAAGTAACCCTTATAAAGAGAGTATATATTTCTATTGGATACCACAACTGCTAAGTGCTTCTCTAGGTTTAACCTTACAATTTCATCTTTCAGAGATGAGAGCGCTCCCTCTGAAATCAGAATATCATAAGACCTACCCTGTAAATCTAGGTTTATTCTCTCCATTAAAAATATAGACCCGTTTAAGACTTTTCTTTAACAGAACCATCTGCAGGATTATCAGTCTTGCCTTCTGCTGCCTGACCTGCACCCTCAAGTTCTTCTTTCTTAGGCTCTTTCTTAAGAGCCTTCAACCTCGTTCTTTTGTACTTAGGCAGCTTAAATACTTCTAACCCTTCTTCTCCGGACTTCTTTAAAAACATAGCTATCCTCTCAAACCTTTTGAGTACATTTCTATGCTGTAAATCCGAATCTTTAATCTTTAAGCTTGGATGTCTTGACATTACCTACCTCCTTTTAATCCTTTCATAAAAGCATCTTTATATGTTTTCCTTAATTCTACCAACACATTCTGAGCTTTACCCTGCTCGCTGTAATCCCCAACAAAGACAATCTTATACTTACCCTGTTCACGAATGTAAGAAGGAAAGCCCATCTTCTTAAGCTTATCTCTCTCAGCCTCAGCATAGGACATATTTTTGTATGTTACAACCTGTAAAGCAAATATCAGACCCGACAACTCTCTCTTCTTGTCCAACCCATTATCTCTAGGCTCGAAAACAACAGGGCTGGAGTCAGTAGAATCATTTTCGACTGCCTCCTCTTTATCTTCCACCGTTATACTGGAAAGAAGAACATCGGCTTCTTCCTTTGCGCTACTAACTGTTATACCTTTTTTATAACCACCGACATAACTGCCGACCATCAAAAAAAGAAAAACTATAACAGCTGCGCATATCTTCTCTTCGTTTATTCGAATATGCCTCTCCGTTATCAGCTTTAACCTTTTTCTTTTTTTCCGCCTGACAACATTCTTATCAATATCGGAAAATAGATTCTCTTTATAATTTTCCATAGACTAAACTATTCGTGCTTAAAATCGAATTTAAAATCGACCCTTCCTAAGGCCTCATCATTTACATCAAAAGAAGTCTTTATATTAGACATGATCAACTTTACATCTTCGGCTTTTGAGTTGGGCTTAAGAAAACAGAGGTAGCCATCATAGGTAACACCAGGATAGACATAGCCGCCGCTTAGCTCTATAGATTTAAGCAGGGCAAATCTTTTCTTCAAACCCCTGCCGGCCAAACTCTTAGCCATATCCAAAGGGGCTCCATATACCCCAGAAGCTAAAGATGATGTCGATTTCGTAAAATTATACACTGAGCTCTTAGCTTCATAGACCTCTCTGATTCTCTCTGGGCTTATATAGAGATACTGAGTGCCAAGCTCATCCAGCAATACAAAGTCATCGGGATTTATAAATATCCTGGATTCGGATTTATTTTCAATTCTTACTCTCACAACTATCATACCGTCCGGATATGGATTCTTTCCCGCGTAGGATCCATATATTTTTTTATCAAGAAATATATTTTTCAAGTTCTCCTCAGGCAGATACTCTACTGATATCCGTATACCATCCTCTTCCTGCTGCTGCTGAACAGGAGTGAGACCATAAGCCGCCTTCTCAATCTCTTCTACAGGCTCAAGCCTACCTTTAGTCTTCTTCCCGTAGACATAGCCGCCGGCACAGCCTGATATGGCTAAACATAAAAAAATAAGAATAAATCTTTTAATCACGCCCCTCTCCCTCCATAAACTCTTTAACTGCTGCAATAATATGCTTATCTTGCGTATAAGAGTAGACTACCATAGCATAGCTCTTATCTTTGTTTAAAATATTCTTTTCCATAAGATATTCCAGCTGCTTAGCAATGAGGCTCTCTTCCTCGCCTATCCATTTAGCAATACTCTCAGCTGTATCAATAGAGCCGGGGTTGTTGTAATAAAATTTTAGTACTTTTTTCAAGACTGAATCTCTATTGATTGTTTTAAAAAATTTCTTCATCTCTTTTTCTTGACCTCTTCCATCATACGCTGAGATATTCTTTTAATCTTTCCTTTATTAGCGCAAGCGATAAAAGCATCTACAACACCAGGGTCAAACTGCTTGCCTCTCTGTTTCAATATCTCATCCATAGCGGAGCTATAATTCTTAATCTTCTTATAAGGCCTGTGGCAGATCATTGCTTCAAAAGAATCAGCAACAGCTAATATCCTTGCCCCAAGTGGAATCTTATTACCCTTTAGACCTTTGGGGTAGCCCTTTCCATCAAACCTTTCATGGTGATGCAGTATTATAGGCACAGCAGGCTTCAAAGCCTTAACCTTCTTGATTATCTCAGCACCTTTAATTGGATGCTCCTGAACGGAACTATACTCTCTCTCCGTTAAAAGATCAGCCTTCTTAAGTATGTTCTCTGGAACAGCAATCTTTCCGGCATCCAAAAGCAAGGTTGCATATTTTATATACTCCCTCTCTTCTTGGGAAACTCCATATTCATCAGCAATAGCAAGCACTAAATCAATGAAACTCTTTGGGTGAGTGTGGATCTCAGGCGACTTTGCCTCCAAAACATTTGATAGAGACTGTAAACTCTCTATTAAAATCTTATTTTGAGTCTCATATAGTCTAGCATTTTTAATAGCAACAACAGCCTGCTCTGATAAAACAGATAGAATCTCTTTATCATTTAAGTCAAACGGCCTTCCGTTCTGCTTCGACTTTAATCCAATTGCTCCGATAAGATCTTCTTCAATAAGAGGCACCCAGAGCGCATTCTTGCTAAGAACAATGGTTCCAGCCTCTAAAGCTTTACCAATCTTAGAATTAAAAAGATCTATCTTATGAGGTTTCTCTGAAGAATCAACGGAAGCAGCAGTCTTAGGCTTCAAATAGTTTCCGAATCTCAAATATATAGCACAGCTTTTAGCCCGTGTTACCTGAAGACACAACCTTGCAAGACGAGGTAAAAGTTCATCCATATTAAGAGTTGAAGATATTAAGCGATGAACAGTGTGGACCGAAGAGAGAGCAATAGCACGAGGCCGCAGAGTACCATGAACCTTGATCAGCTCCAGCTCTTTTAAGGCTTTCTCTAGAGAGATGGCCAAATAATCCTCAATAAAATCAAGCACTTTCTTGGATAGCTTCCCATTCTCTATAATAAGACAAATATAACCATAATTAGCTCCCCCATGAACAAGGGGGTAGACCCAGATACTCTCCTTAAACTTAGATTTCACCTCTTCAAAACAGCCGCTTCTAGATGCCTGCTGCATCTTGTCTTTTATTCTCTCTACGACTATTTTTTCAATCTTAGTTTTTAGACCATATCCTTTTACTATCTTTTTAAGCTTCTTTAGCAGCTCCTGAATCGGACTCTTCGACTCCGATCTGGAAAAAAGGATCAATGCTGCATTAGAATCTGAAAACTTATCCAGATGGAATTTAAGTCTTTCCAGGTCCCCTCCCTTATCTAGGGCCTCAATAACATTTTTCTCTAAAACTATCTCGCTCATATGCAGTTATTCTACAACAAGAAGCGATCTTTTTCAACAATGGATAAAGCATTTAGAGCACTAAAGAATGGGATATATTTATTTAATAGCTGTATAGATTAAATCAAACCATTTCCAGAGGATCAAACAGCTTGCGATATTCATCTGCAGCAAAACTATCGGTCATAGAGGCTATATAGTCGGATATGGTGCGCTTAAGCCCTTCTTTTTTTATCCTACGCTGAATATCGTCGGGCAACTGAGCAGGTTTTTTATAATAAACATTGAATAACTCTGTTAGAATCCTCCTGGCTTTATCAGACATCCTAACAACCCGATAATGGTGATATAGGTTCTGATAGAGGAAATCTCTTAATGGTTTTCTTCTCTTCTGCATAGTAATGCTAAAAGCTATAAGTCTTTTAGCTGCCCCTCTCACATCTTCTACAGAACGGATTGATTCTAGATTCCTAAATGAATTTTTAATTAAATCCTTAACATCCATATCTATCAGGGACCTGATCACCTGATGCTTTTTAAATCTTGTAGATATATTTGAGTAACGCTTCTTAACTCTCTTCTCCGCCTCTCTCCATAACTCCAGCTTTTTCAAATCCGAAATAGCAATTAAACCTGAAGTTATCCCATCGTCTAAATCGTGACTATCATATGCAATTTCATCCGCAATATTTACAACTTGAGCTTCAAGTGTAGGCTGCTCCTGATTGCAAAACTCGCTTAGGTTTAACTTGTCATATTTTTTAAAGCTCTGAGGGTTTAAATTCTTATACCCGTTATCATAGCGCGTGCTATGTTTTAGAAACCCCTCTCTGACCTCCCAAGTAAGATTTAACCCGTTAAAATCCGGATACCTTAACTCCAAATAATCCACTATCCTCAACCCCTGAAGATTATGATCAAAGCCCCCGACGTCAGCAACTAAGCAATTCAAAGTCTCTTCTCCTGAATGTCCAAAAGGAGTATGGCCAATATCGTGACCTAAGGCGATCGCTTCGACAAGATCTGTATTTAATGATAGAACCCGGGCAACAGAACGTGCAATCTGAGCAACCTCAAGACTATGAGTCAGGCGAGTTCTATAGTAATCGCCTTCATGTATCAAGAAAACCTGAGTTTTATACTCTAAACGCCTAAAAGCAGTAGAATGTATAACCCTATCTCTATCCCTCTGAAAACAAGTTCTATAATCATCTTCGGCTTCGCTATGTTTTCTACCCCTACTAAGCGAGCTTTTAAAAGCATAGGATGCTAATATTTTATTCTCTAAGTTTTGGTACTCTTTTCTATTCATCTCATTTTAGCAGCTGGTATAAATCGTTTAAAGATTGAGATAAAACGTTGGTATCGGATAGAATTGACATAAAGCTTGTATCTCCAACCCAGCGAGGCACAATATGAAAATGGATATGATTTTTTATTCCAGCTCCTGCTGCTGCACCGATATTCAACCCGATATTAAAACCTTCAGGATTTAATCTTTCTTGCAGCCTCTCCTTAAAATCCTTGATCAACTTAAAAATCTCACTCAATTCAGAATCATCCAAATCGCTAAGATCTGAAACATGCCTACGAGGAGCAATCATCAGATGGCCGTTGTTGTAGGGATATATATTAAGCAAGACAAAGGAGTGCTTACCTCTTGATAAAACATAATTAACTTCATCGTCCCTGCTCTTTAATTTTTTGCAAAATATACAATCTTTATCCTTATCAGGATTTAAAATATATTCCATCCTCCATGGAGCCCAAATATTCTTCATAGTTAGAATATTATTATTAACGGAACTACCAATAAAAGCAACAGCATTAACTCGTAAGCTCTGTTCAGCTTTCTGAACCTAAGCAGGACAAATAGCACCACTGTTACTATCTCTACAGCTACAAGTGTATAGAGATGGGAGGATGACATCTTTGAAAAAATAGGTACCTTGAAAGAGACTATCTCCAAGATAGGTATGATGGCTATATCTAAAGCATTGCTTCCTATTATATTTCCTATAGCCATAGCATGAGACCTGTTCATGAGAGCTGAAACTGTTACAACAAGCTCTGGTAAAGATGTAATGACACCTAAAAAAAGTGTTCCAAAAAAAACATAGTTCAACATAGACCTCTCAACAATAATCTTAGATTGAATAACTGTAAGCTGAGCAAAAAACGCCATTGCAATCAAAGCAATTATAAATACAGCCCATTCTTTCAAACAACCTTTGTCATTACTGGGCTTAGAAGAAACAATATCAGCCTGGCCGTCTCTAATCTCACCTTTAAGAAAAATTAAGTATAGAATTACTATAAAAATATTTTCTAATCCAAAGCTGAAAATATCCAGATCAAAGCCTGCAAAACTCCTTAGGATGATCGAAACCGCAATCAAAGCCTGCAATATTAAGATTATAAATATTCCCTTAAAATTTTTACTTTTCCTTAAAAACCCGCCCTTAGACACGCAAAGATCCAGCAGTATTAAAATAAAAAGATTGCTCAGAAGAGACCCAAATATATTTCCTAAAGCTAAATCAAAAATCTTACTTTTAACAGCAATTACAGAAGTAAGCAGCTCTGGAGCAGATGTGGCCAAAGCAAGAAAGAAGACACCCATAAAACCTTCGGATATTCGACTCTTCTTTGCTATTAGAGACCCATACTTACAAGATATATAGCCAGACAGAAAGATGGCGATAGAGTATAGCGCGAACTTAAGCCAGGCTATCAACATTATTCTTCCCGGTTACAGAATAGAACTCACAGAGCTTAGTTAGAAATTCCATATCCCAAATCCAAAACCCCTTGGTCTTTAGTATCAAATTTACATTATTATCCTCTAGCTGATTAGGAACAATTGCTATCTTCTGATTAAATCTTACCTGACTATCTTTAAGTCTCTCTATAATGGCATAGCTATCCTGCTCCTTAAATCCTGGGGAAACTACAAGGAAGAGCCAGTGTCCAGCACCCTCCCTCTTTGCGCAAAAGAGAACATAGTTTTGACCTTGAGACTCTTTTTCAAGAGATAAGATTTTAGGCAACTGTTTCCTTTTCCCGGATAAGTCTATAAACTCATTGTCAAATTTCAAGATAAGCTCTTTTACGACAGCCTCTATCTCTAGCATCGGTTTATCGCTATGAAAGAGATTGGAGCCAAAGTTAACGCAGTCCAGTTCTTTCTCCAGCATCTCCATGCGAGCCTTAAAACCTATTCCCAGCCCCATGAGATCTGCACTATAAGCATAGAGAAGCCATATTCTAAAAAGCGGATCCTTTATCCGGAAAAAACTACCATTCTTCTCTAGGAAACCGTTCATAGAATAACCGGAATCTGCATAAGAGAGGTCCAGCTTCTTAAGGCTCTTTTTCTTTGTATTACCTCTTGCAATCTCAATAATAAAAGGCAAAAATTCCTGAAACTTCTCAACCCCGGGATAATTTTTCAATTTTTCACCAAAGAACCTATAAAGAAAACCTTTGTTATTGATCAGATTTTCTCTGATTACCAGAATGAGACTTTCAGAGTCAAATCTATCTACATTCTCTTGAACCCAAGATGTTAATATATCAAGATAGAGAGGTACGCCCGCGGTTAAAGTTATTAGTCTATCTATAGCAACATCATTCATCTCTCTTATTTTTCCCATTCTGGACTCTATAAACCCTCTAGACTCCTGATATGAGAATTTATCTAACTCCATAATCTCAAAATTGCCAAACAACAGAGAGAGCTCTGAATTTAAAACAGATTTAGACCTATCCTGATCTGAACTCATTAATATAAATAAAGCATGTTCATCCAGCATGATATGCTCTCTCAATATCTGCATCCAATAATTCAGCTTAAGCTTACTCAAGCCAAAAAATTCATCTATAACGAAGAGGGAGTTCTTCTTGAACTCTTTCTTGATCAGGAGCGGAAGGCGCAATATCGAGCTCATTAAAAGCTCATAATTGTTATTCTTAAGACCTAACTCTATGTTTCTTACAATAGAACTAAAAGCTGGATAATCCCTATCGATAACCCTCCCGCTCTCAGCTGCACTATCTATAAAAAAATTACTATCTACTAAGGAGAACCTACGCAGAGAATGGAGTAAAAACCCTAAAAA
This sequence comes from Candidatus Kaelpia aquatica, assembly GCA_030765335.1. NCBI lineage: Bacteria > Pseudomonadati > Candidatus Omnitrophota > Candidatus Kaelpia > Candidatus Kaelpia aquatica. Next base: position 68,881 of record JAVCCU010000009.1, read on the forward strand.
ACTCTCTTTCAAAAACCCTTCTTCAAGATTGAGGTAGATAGGAAAAAGGTCTTCTCCTAAATCATCGTGTATAAATTTAAGAATGAGTGATGTCTTACCGATACTCCAAGGACCCAGAATAGCAAGATTTCTCCTATAGCCATCAAGATAATCATTCTTTATCTTCTTTAATCTTTCTACCTCTTTCTCTCTTGAGGAAAACTCTTCTTTTGCTACAGGGCCTATTTTTATCATTGAATAAAAATTATTTTAAAAATTTTAATGGATCTAAAGGATTGTTCTCTCTCCTTACCTCAAAGTGCAATACCCCGTTCTCTTTATCAACGCGGGATATGGAATCACCCTGCTTAACATAATCACCTTTTTTAACTAAAAGAACATCGTTGTAAGCATAGAGCGAATAGAGCCCTCCCCCGTGATCAATCATTACAACCTTATCATAGCCTTTTATATCTTCACCAGAATAGCAGACCTCACCCGAAGCCGCAGCAATTACTCTCTGAGATGAAGATAGTTTTATATCTATACCCTTATTAATCCCACTGGAAGTTGAATCTTTAAAGTAGGATATAACCTTGCCTTTAACAGGCCAAATAAAATCAGAGCTGGACAGACTCTGTTTTACAGCTCTACTTGGAATATACAATAATTGACCCTCCTTTATCCTGGAAGGGTCGTCTAAATTATTAGCAGCTATCAGATCTTTCAGCTCTACTTCGTAAGAAGAGCATATCTTATAGAGAGTCTCTCCGCTCCTAACCTTATGATATAGGCCTTTAGCTTTACTCCATGAAGGCTCCGCATAAACCTTAGATGCAGGTAAGTACTCAATGCTGCTTCTACTGTTGGTCGATCTACAACCCCACAATAACAGCATGGCAAGAAAAATTATCATCTTCATATTACAAACCCCAAAAGACTCCTATTGCTGGAGCGAGTGAGGGGACTCGAACCCCCGACATCCAGCTTGGGAAGCTGACGTTCTACCACTGAACTACACTCGCTTATTATTTGACTAAAGACCAAGCAGTAGCCAAAACAATTAAATTAAGCCGTAAGTTTTTTATTTAAATATTTCTCTACAATTTTCATAGAACAAAAATTACTGCACATAGAACAGGTGTCCTTTATCTCAGGCGGAATCTTATTGCGATACTCCAACGCTTTTTCACTATCTAAGAAAAACTTCATCTGCTCGTCCCAGTCTCTCTCTTTGCGTGCTCTATTAACCTTTAATTCTCTCTGGACGACTCTATTCTTACCACGGCAAAAGTTTACTGCCTGGGCGGCTATCTTAAAAGCCATAATACCATCTCTAACATCATCGATATCAGGAAGAGATAAGTGCTCTGCAGGTGTTAGGTAACATAAGAAATCGGCTCCAGCATGAGCCGCTATAGACGCTCCGATTGCAGCATTTATATGATCATATCCAGCAGCAGAATCTATTACTAAAGGTCCTAAGATATAGAGAGGAGCTCCTCCTATTATCTCCTTTATAGCCTTGATCTCATGTTCAATTTTATCTAACGGAACATGGCCGGGGCCCTCGACCATAGTCTGAACACCATAATCTTTGGCTCTCCTCACAAGGTCTGAGACTACAAATGTCTCGTGGTACTGCAATGAATCTCCGGCATCAAATATAGATCCTGGCCTTAATGCGTCTCCAAGACTTATAGTAACACCGTACTTTTTGGTAATCTCAAGCACTCTGTCAAAATGCTCATAAAAAGGATTCTCTCTCTCGTTTATTATCATCCATTCCAGCATTAAAGCCCCGCCCCTGCTTACTATATCCAGCATCCTGTCAGACCTTTTTAACTTACCAATACAGTCAGCTGTAATACCCGCATGGATTGTAAAAAAATCTACCCCTTCACGAGCCTGGCCTTCTAAAACTTCAAAAAAGTCTTCAGTTGAAGCAGTCGCAAAAGACCCCTCTTTATCAGAGCATCTTGCCGCAACTTCATAAAGAGGTACAGTGCCAAAAGGAAGCAGAGTCTTAGATATTAAATCTCTCCTTATCTTTACAATATCTCCCCCAACAGATAGATCCATAATTGTATCAGCCTCAAGGCGCTCTGAGAGTTCAATCTTTCTGATTTCAAGATCCAAATCAACCTTGTCTAGGGAAGTACCTATATTGACATTTATTTTGACATTCATCCCTTCACCAATAGCAACTCTACGCTTATTAGAATGGGCCTCGTTGTCAGGTATTACTACTCTGCCTTTTAATATTTTATCTAATAAAAAATCTTCGGTAACTTCTTCGAAGTCCGAAACTTCTTTAATAAAGATGGGTATATCGCCTTTCTTAATTTTATCTATAAGTGTCATCGGTTATCACCTTTCTTATTTCATTTACATATCTCTTCTTATCCCTTGCAGTCTTGAGCGAGGAGACAACAGCCACGTTAGAAAAACCATAACCTCTAACCTTGCTTATATTCTCCAAATTGATCCCTCCTATTGCCACCTGAGAAAACTTGATATTCTCCACTATCAATTCTATTTCATTCTCACCTATTGTTTCAAGATTTTTTTTAGTATTACTCTTAAAAATCGGACCGACACTGATGTAGTCTAAATCTAAATCTTTAACATCTAAAGCATCCTGATAACTATGGCAGCTATAACCTAAGACCTTATCTCTGCCTAATATAGACCTAACCTCTCTAGGCGGCAGATCCTCATCTCCTATATGAACACCGTCTGCATCTACAAGAAGAGCGATGTCAAGCCTATCATTAATTATGAACGGCTTTCTAAAGTCAGCTGCTGTTTTCTTAAGAGCAACCGCAACATTATAAAATTCCCTATCAGAAAGATCTTTATCTCTTAACTGAATAACATCTATACCGGAAATCAAAAGCTCTTTAAGGTACTCTGTATGGTCAAATCCCGTATCAGATACTCCGTAAATAATAGAGTCTTCAAATATTTTCATATAGCAGCAAAAGAGCTCTTCTCAATATCATAGACCTTAAAACGCAGCCTCATAAACTGCTGCTTTAACTCAGGTCTTAAAATCTGAGAAACCTCTTCTAATACTCTTAATGCTTCTGTAACTCTTTGAAAGTTAAATCGCAATATATCATCATACTTATATTTAGAACCCTTAGCATACCTAAACTTACCCTTATCCGCCTCTAAATCTCTTCTCTTTAGGAGCTCCTCCCTGCTTAATTGCGCCACTATAAGAGATAACGACTTCCTTGTCTTTTTCAATTTAAGGGCAGAATCAGACTCACTATAGATGAAGCGCATTATATCCTCACAGACTCTCAAGCCCTCCCTTGCCCTATTAAAATTAGCATCTACTATGCGGTAGGATTCTTTCTGCATATCTTCCTTAAAATAGATGTTGTACTATAGCCCTTAAGGTAAGATAGCAGCTTAACCTTTCCTCCGTATCCCCTTAGAATATCTCTTCCCACTACAATTTTATTCCTCCAGTCTGCACCCTTAAAAAGATAGTCCGGCTTTATCAGGGAGATAATATCATATGGTGTCGGCTCATCAAAGACGACTATATGATCAACATCCTCTAGGGCCGACAAGACTTTGGCTCTAGAATCCTGGTTATTTATCGGCCTACTCTTACCTTTAATAGCTCTAACTGAACTATCAGAGTTTAAGCCTAGCACCAAAAAATCGACATGCTTTTTAGCTTTGGATATAAAGTCAACATGGCCGGGATGGAGAATATCAAAGCAGCCATTAGTAAATCCTATCACTTTTCCATCTCCCTTGAGGCTTTTAATTTTTTTCAGTAAAAGAGTAGTTGAGAGAACTTTATTTTTCATATTTAAATTCAGAATATAAGCTAAAACAAACCTTCTTCTATTAAAAGACAGAGCAGGTGCGCCAAAGTTATATGGACCTCTTGAACAATTGAGGTTTTCGTGGACGGAACAATTAAATTTAGATCTGAAAGTTTTTTCATCTCACCGCCATCTCCACCCGTAAAAGATATCACATAACCATTATTATGTCTCAAAAACTCCAGGGCCTCTACCACATTAAGCGAGCTGCCGCTTGTTGAAATAGCGATTACTACATCACCCTGCTCATAAAAAGCTTCGAGCTGTCTCTTAAATACATATTTATAGCCGTAATCATTTGCCAGAGCTGTAAGGGAAGCAGTATTGCTGGCCAGCGAGATAACAGGGAGAGCCTTACGATCTTTTCTGAACCTTCCTATGAGCTCAGCAGTAATATGCTGACTATCAGAGGCACTGCCGCCATTGCCAAATATGATCAATTTTTTTCTGTCTTTAAAAGCATTGATTAATTTTTCGGCAGCCTCTTCTATTTTATCAATATTATCCCTAAAAAAACTCTCCTTAACCTCTATGCTCTCCTTAAAATAGCTCTCGATTAGATCTTTCATTAGCCAAAAAAGGTAGCTGCAATACTATAGATTTTTTCATCTACAGTCTTTAGCGTACCCAATACCTCTTCAATAGGTATATCAACTATCTCATTGCCTTTTAATGCTACAACGCGTCCAAACTTACTATCATTAATCAACTCAATGGCTTTGATTCCATACCTTGTACCTAGAACTCTATCATAAGCTGTCGGTGATCCGCCTCTCTGAATGTGGCCTAAAACAGTTACTCTAGTCTCATAACCTGTCTTCTCCTCCAACTTATCTGCTAACTGCTGTCCTATGCCTCCTAACTTAACATGACCAAAAGAGTCTAATTCATCATCTTGAATCACATCAGTCCCCTCTTTAAACTTCGCACCTTCGGCAACTACTACAACAGAGAAGTCTTTACCTCTTGAATGACGCTGTTTTATCAAAGAACATACATGATCCATATCTATCGGTTTTTCAGGTATCAAAATAGCATCGGCACCTCCAGCAAGACCAGCGTAAAGTGCAATCCAGCCCGCATGTCTACCCATAACCTCAACAACCATAACTCTATTATGAGATTCGGCTGTAGTGTGAAGTCTATCGATACATTCCATTGCAATATTAACAGCTGTATCAAAACCAAAAGTAAAATCTGTACCCGAGATATCATTATCTATCGTCTTTGGAACCCCGACTACAGGAAGCTTAAAATCGCGATATAGCTTTGCAGCTACGCCCAGAGTATCCTCACCGCCTATTGGTATTAAAGCATCAATCTCAAGAGATTTGAAGTTCTCCACAACCTTCTGAATATCCCCATCACTCTTATAGGGGTTTGTTCTAGAGGTCCTCAAAATAGTTCCGCCCCGATGCAAAATCCCCGATACAGAGTCTATATCAAGATTAATAACATCTTTGCCTAACAAGCCTTTCCATCCATTCCTTATGCCTAATATTTTATAATTTTCAATTAGACCTTTTCTCACAATAGCCCTGATCACCGGATTCAAACCGGGACAATCGCCCCCGCCGGTTAAGATACCAATACTTTTCATCTCTTACTCCTTTCTTTTTTTAAAACTCTCTGTAAGGAGGGACGACTTCCTGAGTCTCATCCCCCTGTTTAAGTTTCTTTTTTCTCTCTTTTTCACCTATTTTGGATATAAAGACTTTGATGATAACAGGCTCTTCCATGCCCAGCATCTCCTGAACTTTTCTTCTCAATTCAGACTGCATCTTCTCAGTTACAGAGGGGATGTTAATCTCAGATAACATCACAGCTCTAAGGGAGATAACCAACCCGCGTTTCCTGACCGTTACTTTACTGCGCAGGTCCCTCACGTCGGGGTCATCTCTCATTATTTTTCTAACATAATCCTCAACAGCAGAAAGAGAGACTAATACCTCTCCATATTCTGTTTTAAAAGCTATGTTTTTTTCTGCAGCCACACCTGACCATACAAAGTTAAGCAATGCAACGACAAGCACGATAAGCACTGCCCCAACAAGTCCTGCAAGAAGATCAAGTGGAATGAGCTGCTCAGATTCAGCCAAAATAAAACTTAAATCCTGCTGAGAAACAAAATCCAGAGCATAGAGAACCATGAAGACGCCTATCATAAGGTAGAATAATCCAAACACCAAAAGAACAAACTTAGCCCTCAACTTCATCTTTATCCTCCTTTGATAACTTTTTATCAACTTTTATCTTCTCTATTACTCCATGGATAGATCTGTCTTCGACTTTATCTACTTCAACATTTATTTTCTCGGGAATAATACCTGTCATCTGATCAAGCATCGCCTTAATGTTAGATTGGACCCTGTTTACAATGTCAGGAATATTAACACCTAAAGCAACAACTATTGCTATTGAAACCTTTAGCTCTCCATCTTTTGATTCATCAATAGTTACTCCGCGTGAAAACTTTTTGCGACCCAAAAAAGAGAGCAGACCCTTTTTAAAACCACTGGCAATATTCTCTACACCTTCAACTTCAAGCGCAGCCTTACGTACAATAACAGTTATAACCTCATTATGTATCTTTATATCTCCATCATTACTCTTCTTAAACTCCATATATCTAATTCTCCTCTTTCTGCAAGAACTTGTTTACAAAATCAGTATAGTAGTCACCTCGACAAAATCTCTCATCCTGAATTATCTCTCTCAAAAAAGGAGTCGTGGTCTTAATCGGTCTGACTAAAAGTTCATCTAAAGCACGTTTCATATTTATTAAAGCATCATCTCTAGTCTTCCCGTAGGCTATAACCTTGGCAATCAAAGAGTCATAAAAAGGCGGGATCTTGTAGCCCGAATAAACATGGGTATCAACCCTTAATCCAAACCCTCCAGGAAAATATAGCTCTTCTATCTTACCAGGAGAAGGCAGAAACCCATCGTAAGGATCCTCAGCATTTATCCTGCATTCAATAGCATGGCCCTCCATCTTAATCTTAGACTGCGAAAGTCCAAGCTTCTCACCTGCGGCACTCTTAATCTGTTCTTTAAGGATGTCGATTCCTGTTACAGCTTCAGTAACCGGGTGTTCAACTTGTATTCTTGTATTCATCTCAAGGAAATAGAACTTATCATTTTCATCAAGTACAAATTCAACCGTTCCGACATTATCATAATTAATAGCCTTCACAAGCTTGAGAGCTGTATCTCCGAGCTTCTTTCTGAGCTTGCTATTTACCCTAGGAGATGGACTCTCTTCAATCAGCTTCTGAAACCTTCTCTGAACCGTACAGTCTCTCTCTCCGAGATGAACCGCATTGCCGTGCTTATCAGCTAATACCTGCACCTCAACATGTCTAACATTTGAAACAAATTTCTCGATATATACATTTTTATTACCGAAAGCTCCCTCGGCCTCTCTCTGAGCAGTAATATAGGCTGAAACTAATCTGACATCATTATGACAGACACGCATTCCCTTGCCTCCGCCTCCAGCAACAGCTTTTATCACCACGGGGTAGCCGATACGGTTAGCAACTGCAACCGCCTCCTCTTCGTTGGTAACAGGACCATCAGACCCTGGTATAACCGGAACATTGGCTCTAATTGCAGTCTCTCTAGCTCTAAGCTTATCACCCATTAATTGCAAGTTCTTAGGGCTTGGACCTATAAAAGAGATCTTACAGGATTTACAGACTTCGGCAAAATGGTAATCTTCTGCTAGAAATCCATAGCCCGGATGTATTGCCTCAACATCTGTAATCTCTGCAGCGCTTATTATAGCTGGAATATTAAGGTAGCTATCTTTTGATGGGGCAGGACCGATACATAGAGCCTCATCGGCAAATTTAACATGGAGACACTCTTCGTCCGCCTCAGAGTAAACAGCGACTGTCTTAATCCCCAAATCCTTGCAAGCGCGTATTACGCGCAATGCTATCTCACCCCTGTTTGCTATTAATATCTTTTCAAACATATCTTTTATTCAGGTATAATCCTAAAGAGAGGCTGTCCAAAATCTACCGGATCACCATTCTCAACAAGGACCTCTACAACCTTACCTTTATATTCAGACTTAATCTCATTCATCAGCTTCATAGCTTCGACAATACATACGGTATCTCCCACCTCTACTTTCTTATTTGTATCGGTGTAAGGAGCAGCATCCGGAGTAGGGGTCCTGTAAAAAGTCCCAACCATAGGAGACTTGATGTAACATGAATCCTCTTCTATTCTGGCTGCATCCTTAACTTGCTCCTGAGGCTGAACTTGAACAGGTATAGGCTGAGTCTCTCTAATTATCTGCTCTTCTTTTTTACGCAGCTTTATACGCTTACCCTCTTCCTCTAGTTCAACTTCAGCAAGACCTTCTCTGTTCATAAGCTCAATTATCTCTTTAATCTTTTTTATATCCATATTTATACCCTCTCTACATATCCAGCGGTTCTTGTATCAATTTTTATAACATCGCCTTTATCTATAAAAAGAGGGACTTGCACTGTAGCGCCAGTCTCAAGCTTTGCCGGCTTTGTCCCTGTTTTGACTGTATCACCCTTAAAACCAGGGTCGGTCTCAACTACCTCTAACTCAACAAATAGAGGTAGAGATAAGGCGACTATCTTACCCTCATAGACCGTTGCATTAATATGAGAATTCTCCTTAAGAAAATCTTTCATGTCCTCAAGATCATCCGCTACTATAGTAGTATCCTCGTAAGTCTCATCGTCCATAAAATGATACCCTTGAGAATCCTTGTAAACATAGTTCATCCGTTTCTCTTCAACGTAAGCATTGTCAACCTTCTCATCTGTGGAGATAGTACGCTCTAACGTCTGTCCGCTTGATATATCTTTAAACCTTATCTTTAAATAAGCTCCGCCTTTACCAGGCTTTGTATGTGAAAAATTGACAACAGCAAAGAGTTTTCCTTCTAATTTAATAACCATGCCTGTCTTTATCTGATTAGCAGAAATCATTATAATACCTTAAGCCCTTTCTTTTTAACCACAACTACATCTTCTACTCTAACACCGCCAATCCCCGGAAAATATAGCCCCGGCTCAACAGTCAAGACCATATTCTCTCTAAATATCTCTTTTGAACTCTTATTAAAAAATGGCTTCTCATGCACTTCAATGCCTATCCCATGCCCTAAACTATGTTTTATGGCAGACTTAAACCCTCTTCTCTCAATTAACTTCTCAGCTCTAGCTGCAACATCTCCAACTACAGCACCTTCAAATATAGAAGAGAATACTAAATCCCTTACCTCTTCAATTACCCCATAAGACTTCTTAACTATCTTGGGAATTTTATCCCAAAAAATGACGCGTGTCAAGTCAGCACAGTAACCGTTAAAAACTGCCCCGCAATCAATGAGAACAAATCCGTCTTTTTTTCTTATCTTTTCAGCTATTGCTTTTGCATGCGGTGAAGCACTTCTAGCACCAGCAGCAACTATAGAAGGAAAGGCAGAACTTTCCGCACCTCTCTTTCTAAACTCAAGCTCAAGCAATCCTTGAACCTCAAGCTCAGTTATTCCGCTCTTAATACTCTCACTCAAAGAGCCCAGCGAATCTTCTGTTATTTCAACCGCCTTAGATATCTTCTCTATCTCACTTCTATCCTTGATCTCTCTCAATTCAGTTATTAAATCTGAGCCTATAAATTTATGCCTGGTCAGGCTATTCTTAAGCTTAATGTAATTTGAAAAAGGCATACTATTTTCAAGAGCAACTCTGCGGGATCTCTTCTTTGTTTTTAACGCTTTTATCAACTCATCTACATAGGAACCCTCTCTTATAATCTTTTTAAAACCCGGAGCTTTTATTCTGTTAAGCTCCTCTTTATATCTTGAGTCAGATATAATCAGATCATCAGATCCAGATTGAGATATAAAGAGAGCTGCCTCTATATCAGAATTTAAAAGATAGTACACATTGTTGCGATTTAATAAAAAAATAGAATCAAATCCAGACAATGAGATACTGCTTCTTAACTTTGAGATTCTTTTCTGATTTAAAGACATCTTTAGGAAAGGTTTAAGATCTTAAGAGCTGCCTCAAGTGCAAGTATATAACTATCCTTACCAAACCCTGAAATCTGCCCGCAGCAGACCGGAGCTATAAGCGATTTGCTTCTAAATTCCTCTCTGGCATAGATATTTGAAAGATGGACCTCGATAGCAGGTAAGCTGGATGCTTCTATTGCATCTCTTATTGCTACAGAAGTATGAGTATAGCCTGCAGGGTTTATGATTATAATATCAATAACATCTTTAGCTCTGCCTATCTTTGATACTATATCTCCCTCTGAGTCAGACTGAAAGAATTCAATATCAACATTATTGCCGCTGGCAATATATTTTAACTCCGAGTTTACCTCCTCTAGTGTAAAAGTCCCATAAATATCAGGCTCTCTCTCACCTAATAGACCTAAATTAGGACCATGAATAATTAATATCTTAGCCATCAGCATCCTCTCTCTGATTCTCATCATAAGGAAGAGCCTCATCAATAAGCATTACAGGTATGCCATCTTTTATAGGATAGAGCAGCGCACAAGACTTGCATAACAAACCACTCTCTCCAATAAGCCCTATGTCGCCCTTACACTTAGGGCAGGCTAAAATATCAAGCAGCTCCTTATTTATCATCTTCTCTCTCCGTTTTATCTTCTTCTGCTGCATCTGGACTACTACCATCTTCTACTTTACCTAAATCCTGTTCTTTATCTTTAGGCTCTTCTTTCTCTCTCTCTTTCTCTTTCTCTTTCTTGCCGATCTCACTTTGAATCTCTACGTAGACCATCTTAAGATAAGAAGAGAGCTCGTTTATCATCTTCTGTTCATCATCTTTAAGATTGCCCTCTGTCTTCTCTTTAAGCATATCCAGAGTATCTATTATGTAGCGAACCTGCTTAGGATTTACCTCTTTTTGCTTTGTAAGGGGATTTTCAATCTTGCCTAACCCCACCAAGCATTCTAGGCCTAAACCGTTTACAAAGTTGATAAAATTTACTTCCCAGGCCTTTTCTTTAGTATTTTCTTCCATGTTTTAAATTTTACACCTCTTTAAGTTTTTTTTCTACTCTTTTTCAATCTTGCCTACCCTAATAATAGCCGCTTTCATAGGGTCAATATAAATCTCTAAGAACTTAACGATGTCTTCTTTACTAACCGCCTCTATCTTCTCTAGATATTCATCTATCTCTTTATAGTCTATCCCTAAAATCTCATGCACGGCTATCCGAAAAGAGACTGAAGAGTTGGTAATTATATCTCTTAAATAACGGCTCCTTAACATCTCCTTGGCATCTACTATCTCATTAGCAGCTATATCTCCGCTCCTAATCTCATCTAATATCAAAAGCATCTTCTCTAAAACTTGACTCTCTTTATCCGGAGTTGTTGCAACATAGAAACTCATGATCCCAGGGTCAGGGCCTAAGAACAACATCCCGCCTAAAGCATAAGCACCGCCCAGATCTCTTCTAATCCTGTTAAAGAATAGCGAGCCCTGGCCTGTAACCATCATCTGTATTAAATCCATAACATACCTATCATTTGAAGATATCTCTGGAACCATAAAGCCGATCTCAACCAATACCTCTCTTTGAGGTATAAACTTATCTACTCTCTCTTGCTTCTCTGGATAGAGGTCTCTTACTTTTGAGAGCTCCGGTTTAGCACCTTTCCACTCTCCCAGCTCTCTCTTTAAAACCTTTTCAATGCTATCCTTATCCAGACCACCTGCAATCGATATCACACAGTTAGCAGGGGTAAATATCCTATCTTTGAAGCTGTATATATCCTCTATCTCTAATGCCCCTACTGACTCCGGGGTTCCATTAGACATCATCCTGTAAGGCTGTTCTTTAAATATAGCTTCACGCATAACCTTAGATGCCTGATAGAAAAGATCTATCTCAGAGTCTTTTATCTTTCCAATCTGAATATTTTTAATAACCTCTAAATCGTCTTTCTTGAATTCGGGGTTCTTAAGAAGCTCTGCCATTAGACTCAATGTTTCAGATATCTCCATCTCCGGCGTCTGAATCGAAAATCCAATGCTATTATTTCCGGATATCGGACTAATAACAGCACCTAAGTCAAGAAATTTATGCTCTAACTCAGATGTTATGAGCAGATTTGGCAAGATTTTAGAGATACCGTTTATATCTTTACTCTCAGCCCTTAAGCCGCCTTCAAAAATAACTGTGATTACAGTAATAGGTGAGACATCAGAATCAGAGAGAATAACCTTAAGCCCGTTATCATACTCTATCTTCTGAAAGCTCCTCTTCTTAAACTCAACCCCTTCTTGCTCTTCTTTTTCTACTTCAGGGAGAAGTCTTACCTCAACTGCTCTCTCTAGGTTTAAATATTCATCGGCTACCCTGCTTAGATTTTTCTTATCCACAGACAAGAACCTATTTAGATATTTTAATTCATACTTATAATCTGATGTTAAGCTCTCACTTCTTGATAAACTCTGTGCAATATCAATAGGAGTCTCCTGCTCTTTTAAGAACTCAAACGAGACTTTCTTTTTAAGGCGCTGAATCCTCTTCTCGTCAAAACCACCTTTTTTTATCTCAGAAAGAAACTCTTTAAACTCTTTCTTGAACTCCTCAATATTCTTATCTTCAAGAACCGCAAAGAACCCAAATAAACCTTGAGAGTAAGGCGTATAGCTAACTGCATCCATTGAATAGCATATTCCTTTTTCTAAGAAACGCTTGTAAATAGGGGCATCTTTACCCCAGCTTAGATACTCAGACAAGAAATCCAGCTCCTCAAGATCCGAATGAAACATGGAGACACCGGGAAAGGATATAAAGATATAACTGACCTTACCTGGGTAATGCTCCGTATATTCTAAAGGATGGCTTCTCTCCTCATCAGGGAAAGACTCTTTTCTAACACAGCCAGACCTAAGCCCGGATATTAAACCCTCTAAGTGCTTATCAACCTCTTTATAATCTAAATCGCCTGCAATAGATATAACGGCATTATTAGGGACATAATTTTTGCTGTGAAACTTTATTAAATCATCTAGGGTGACTTTTTTTATAAGTTGGGTCTCACCTATTATCGGATAACCATAAGGATGGTCTCTGTAGGATTTCTTAAAAGCAATCTTAGAGAGTCGGGATGCTGGGTTATCGTCTCTAAACTTAGCCTCTTTTAAGACAACCTCTTTCTCTCTAGAGAAAACCTCCTCAGTTATCTCAGGGCTGAATATAGCAGGAATAAAGATCTCAAGAGTCTTATTTAGATTCTTCTTAGGTACTTCAAAATAATATAGCGTATGATCAAATGTAGTATAGGCATTAGATGATGCCCCATACGCTCTCATCTTATCCTCTAAATCTTTCCTGCCTTCAAAGACAAGATGCTCTGTGATATGAGCTAATCCTGAGCCTAAGAACTCAGCCTCATCAGAACTTCCAGTAGCAAAACATATCGATACCGCAACTATATCAGATGGAAAATTCTTATAGAGAAACTTGAGGCCGTTGTCATACTCTTTTGAGCTAACGCTGCTATAAAAGCTGTCCATATTCTTCATAACCCACTCCTTGAAGTGATTTAGATTATCTTTAAACAACGGAATAGCAAAAAGAAAAAACAGAAGAGATAAAAACTTTATATATTTTCTGTAGATTCCGGTAAACACTTAAAGTATAAGAAAAGAGTCTATTTGCTCTTGCGCTTTTTCTTCACCATCTTTCTGCGCTTGATCTCAGAAGGCTTCTCGTAATGCCTAATAGCTCTTAAGACTTTCATTAGGCCTTCTTGCTCAACCTTTCTTTTAAAACGCCGTAATGCCTGATCCAGACTTTCGTTAGATCTAACTTCTACTTTTGCCACTAATTATCACATCCTTTTCGTTGAATTTTCTAAATTATAATTATTGCGTCAGGAAAAGTCAAGATGAAAGGCTTGATATAAAGGGTTTTAAGTTTTTAAAATTAAGCGGGGTATCAAAATGAAATTACTATAATATTGAAATCTATAGAGATTTAATCACAAAATATCATTTTTACTTCTAAGTCAAAGATTGCTCTATATTCTGCAAGTCTTGAAGAATAAGGTCTAACACCCCTATCACATTCTCTACTGACCATGAAGGAACCCCTGTCACATCATCTACTGACAATGGGGCAATCGAACCATTTAAAACAGCTCCTTTTATCATTAGAGATGCTTGCTCCTGAAGCTCTTCAAAATCACCTGCAATAGAGTTCAATGTTTTATCAAATTCCATATCATTAATGGCTTGGGTAATCACAGTCATTACCTCTCTTGTCTTCTTTAAATTAGCATTCATAATATAGTCAATTGTCCAGTCTGTAAATCCCATGCTTATAGTCGTTAAAAAATCCTCTAGCGACAATTCCACTATGTTTATAATCTCTTCTTCTGTAAATTCACCGTGTAAGCTTAAAAAATATCCCTGACCATCAGCTATGGTTATATTAAACACACCATCTAGCTGCTCATCACTCAACAAGCCTAAAGTAGCAAGGTACGCTCGGGCTACATCTTCTCCTCCAGCATCAAGCTCTGACTTATAAGCACTGATCTGATCTTCGCTTAATCCATAACTTGACAACTTACTTCCCCTATTTTGTAGAATTTGCAATCTATTGTCTGCAAGATATGTCTCATCTATAGCCCTATATTCTTCTGCATGCTCATTTGAAATTTTTCCTGCTTCTTCAGTCCAATCCATAACTGTATCAATTGCCGCAAATGCATATCGCTGCAATTCTCCTCTTACTTCATCCACTGTTGGAGGAATAGCACCAGGATGGGTTCCAGGATCTGAAAGGCCACCCGTACTATCCGTACTAGGTCGATTGTCGCTCGGGTTAGCTTGGGCGGCAGAATCGGTAGCAAGCAGATTTCCTTCTACATCGTAGTAATTTCTATCAATTAGGTCACCACTTGCAGGATCAAAAAATAGGTCTACGGAAGCAACGGTATCACCCGCCTTAGTTGCCGTAATATTATTCCATTCACCATCAAACCATCTTAATCCTATTCTAGACTCTAGCCTCCATGTTTGCTCTCCACTTACCTGTGTAACAAGAACATCTTTTTGAGTTTCTATAGTGGCAACCTCCAAACCATCAGCATCATCTGTCACATCAAAAAATTGCCCCTCTCTTGTAGTTTCGTTATAAGAATCCTCGGTAAATAGCCAATACTCGTATGTCCCTTTAACTAGAATTGGGACTTCCCCTTCTTCTTTTACCTTAGTGTCTTCTCCTGATCTTTTCATAAAAATCGGTTCTAAGCTACCATTGATTTCTCGTAAAACAGCATAAGTCTCATTAGTAGTTGTTACACCAGTATCAACATCAGTATCAACATGAGTAACAGTAATAAGAATATCTTCATCAGTGAAATCAGAGAGACTTTCCGATTTTATTCCACCAGCAATTAATGGTGGATACTCAGAAATCTGTTTTTTCCAACCATCACTACTAGTCTCTGCAAACGTAGTGCTGCTAAAACGCTCTACTGTGTTGGAAGTAGCATTAGCCATATCTATGCCATTTCGTTGAGCTGCAGCCAAAACAAGATTCATTATAGGATCATCTTCTGCCACATCGACAAATTCATCTTCTTCTGATGCCACTGCTGCAGCTGCTCTTTCTGCTTCAAATGCTGCTTGTACTTCAGCTGCTGTTGC